>NZ_LNUO01000128.1:0-23840 GCF_001462175.1 Psychrobacter sp. ENNN9_III | reverse complement strand
CCGAATATAACCAAATTCGTCAGTGGGCACTGTGATTTGGAACCATTTTGCTTAGAAAATTCAATCAGTTTTACGCCATTTACGAAAATTAATGACCATATTGAAGAGATACAGTCTTTAGAACTTGACTACTTGTTTGTCGTTGGTATTTCTCAATTGGTGTCTAAAGATATCATTCAGGCTCCTAAATTAGGCGCTATAGGTTTTCATCCGACTAAATTACCTGAAGGAAGAGGTCGGGCGCCTTTGGCTTGGCTTGTCCATGAAGCGCAAGAAGGAGCAGCTACCTTTTTTATGCTTGAAGAAGCTGCCGATGCTGGCGCTATTGTAGCGCAAGAAGGATTTGACGTTTCTGGTGAAGATACGGCCAAGAGTGTAAAAGAAAAAATCCATCAAGCCATGAGTCTAGCGTTAGATTCTTTATTACCTCAGTTAGCTAATGGTGAATTAATAGCTATTGAACAAGACGATTCATTAGCGACAGAATTTGGTATTAGAAAGCCTGAAGATGGATTAATTGATTGGTCCTGCTCAGCATACGATATAGACCGTCTTATCAAAGCTGCCTCTGAGCCACATCCTGGTGCTTTTACTTTTTCAGGTAATAATAAACTAGAAGTAACATCTAGTAGAGTGGAACAAAATCTAAAAATAAAAGGTGTTCAAGGTCGTATCTTGAAGAGTCAAAAAGATGAGTTCTTGGTTCAGACGGGTAAAGGGCTTATTTGGATTACAATTGCTTTTGATGATTCAAGCAGACTGAGAGTAGGAAGCTTGTTGGGCTACAAAGTTGAGCTTGAGATATACGAGCTTAAAAAACAAATTGCAGAGTTAAAAGAGATTATTGGGAAAATGTCATGAAAAATGTTTTAGTAGTAGCGCCTCACGCTGATGACGAGGTTTTAGGGTGCGGTGGCACAATAGCGAAACATGTACGCCATGGAGATAATGTATACGTCGCGATCATGACAAATGCAGCAGTTGGTGCGCCAGAGCTTTTTAACTCTGAAAGAATGGAGTTTGTGCGATCCGAAGCGTTGAAATCTCATGAGGTATTGGGAATAAAAGAAACTGTATTTTATGACTTTCCTGCGCCGCAATTGGAGCAGTATCCACAATACAAAATCGCTGGTACTTTGAACGCTTTGATAAAAGAAAAGAATATAGACACTCTATATATACCTCATAAAGGTGATTTACATCTCGATCATGGTGCTATATACAACGCTTGTCTTGTGGCTGCTAGACCATTACCAGGTCAGAGTGTTAGGCACATTTATGCCTACGAGACACTATCTGAAACAGAGTGGGGCCACCCAACAGTAGAGGCTGTTTTTATTCCGCGTTACTTTAATGTGTTAAGTGAAAATGATTTTGCCACTAAGATCACTGCTATGGAATGCTTTTCTAGTCAACTCAAAGCGTTCCCGAATACGCGATCTATTAAAGCAATAGAACATCTAGCCGCTCTTAGAGGCGCTTATGTTGGTGCAAATACGGCAGAAAGTTTCGACGTTATTAGAAGTATCAACGATTAAACCACCAATTTTATCTTCGCGTCTTATATGATCTTTTGATGCTTAGGACAAAGAAGACATAAATGCAAGTGATAACGTGACAATGAGCAGGTTTACTGATAACTCGCAATAAGGAAAAAAAATGCAGCAGTTAATTGGAATATATGGTGCAAGTGGTCATGGGAAGCAAGTTGTTTCTTTATTAAAGTTGCAATACCCTTTGCTTGATAAGTCCCGTATCGTATTTATTGATGATTCGGGTAAGCTTGATACGCTTATGAATCATAAAGTACTAAAATATGATGAATTTTTACGCGATCCCTCTAAGAATAAAGCAGTAACGATCGCCATTGGTGATAGCAGGGTTCGTGAGTTGCTGGCAGACAAGCTTGAACAAGACAATATACCTGCGCTCTCTGTTCATGCGCCTACTACTATTATCTTAGATCCTGACACAATAGAGATAGGTAAAGGTAGCATTCTCTCACCCCATGCATGTTTAACCAATACCATGAAGATTGGGAAGTTTTTTCATGCCAATTTGTATTGTCATGTATCTCATGACTCTGTGATTGGGGATTATGTGACTTTTGCGCCTAGAGTGAGCTGTAGTGGTAATGTGCATGTCCATGATCATGTATACGTTGGTGTTGGGGCGGTTATCAAGCAAGGAACAGCAGATAAGCCTTTAGTTATTGGTAAAGGCGCAATTATTGGTATGGGTGCTGTGGTTACCAAAGATGTTCCAGCAGGCGCTGTTATGGTTGGGAACCCAGCCAGAGCCTTGATTAAGTAAGTGCTGATATCTGCTTTGCGTGCTAGAGCTAGTAACAGGATATAAATATGGCCTTTACGTTAGCGCATATGGCTGCAGCATTGCCATTTTATCGTAATAAAAAGAAAAACCGTAGCATACGCTGTTTTCATTTTGAAGCATTGCTCATCGGTACTATGATGCCAGATTTCCCTTATTATATTGGTGCTAGTAGCGCAACAGGAAACTTATCTCATCAATGGATGGGTGTGTTTACTTACTGTTTACCTTGGGGATTGACAATATTTGCATTGTGGAATTGGGGTCTAAAACCTGCTGCTTTCGCTCTAGTCCAACCGTTTTTGATAAAACGGGCAGCAAAGTCTTTTAATCTAAAAGATGTAGACAGCAAAAATAGTCGTAATAAGGTTAAAAGGTATTTTACTGGCTATGCTAATAGATATTGGTCGTTTGCAGGTATCAAAAAACGAGTCCTACATAAGGTAAAGTCTTTTTATCTGCCAGTAGTACTAAGTTTAGTATTCGGTGCATTTACGCATCTGATATGGGACGGAATTACCCATGCTGATGGCTCTATTGCTCGTCATATTGACTGGTTACAATACCCTTTGTACTTTTTCCCATTTAAGGGAACAAGTATCGCTAGGTTGTTACAATATCTAAGTTCAATAGTAGGGTTAGGAGCGTTATTTTGGTTTGCCTTATTACGGGCAAAGGACTGGCAGATTAACACCAAAGACGTCGCTGAAGAGACAGAAACAGATACTATAGTAACGTTAATGTTTTCCAAAAAGCAGAGTGTAATAATCATTGTTTCAATGACTACTTTATGTTTGGTATGGGGTATACAGGCAGTCTTAAATTGGTATCCGTCTTTGACTAGCAGTCCATATAGATTTGCAGCAGGGGTGTCAGTCAGTTTACTAAAAAGAGTTACTTTATTATGTGTTAGCTATACTGCTTTATATCATCTGACATATTTTCTTCAAAATACATATCGACAATATAAGAAGTAATAAAGTAGTTCGGTTGCATAATATAGTTATAAAGGTTTTTACTGTATTGAAAATGCATAGGGATTTTCAGACAGAGCTTTGATGTAATAGCATTGGTTGTTTTTTGTACAGTTAATATAACATGATTTTTAAATTATTTATTTACTTTATAAAACAAAAGTCATTCCCAGAAATCTAATTAAAAATGTATACAAAAATATAGCCAATCTATTTAATTTAATTCGTAATATGACTAGGATTTTCTAATATATTCGGATTTAAGAATATATAATTTTACTAGATTATTTACATATCAAAACTTGGAAACGTCATGATTCTTATACACAATGCGCTCATTAACAATATAAAACGCTCTGAGGCGGCTTATAAAGTTTATCAGAAAGGTTTGACCTATCATCAGGCCTTGCATGTTTTTCATGCCAATAAAAAGATATACGACGAGCTTATACTATTATTAAATAATAATAGTCTAGATACTTCCATGAGCAAAAAAATCTTTAATTATATTTTTTATCTCGAAGATTGGTTTGTACAATTTTCAAAATTAGAAAAAGAAGTCGATAGTCTTGAAGATCGTTTTTCTTTTGAGTCGCTCAAGAATAGTATCGCTTATCCAGAAAGTTTTCTTGATGACGTTATAAAGTAAAACATTGTTTTTATGCTTTATATAAAGCAGCGCATAACGAAGTAAGAGCATTTGAGAATAGACAGTTAATTTAGAAAAAAATGAAGTATTATTGTTCATCGATCTTATAATAAATAAGGAAGCTATATGCTAAATTCGCCTTTTTCACCTTGGCCAAGTTTTACACAAGAAGAAGCTGATGCGGTCAGTAAAGTTTTATTGTCTAATAAGGTAAACTATTGGACAGGGCAGGAATCGGTAAACTATTGGACAGGGCAGGAATGTCGTCAATTTGAGCAAGAGTTCGCTGATTGGGCAGATAGTAAGTATGCCATCGCATTAGGCAATGGTACTTTAGCATTGGACGTAGCGTTGCAGGCGCTAGATATTGGCGAAGGTGATGAGGTCATTGTGACGCCACGTACCTTTATTGCCAGTATTTCTAGTGTGGTAAATGCGGGTGCTACTCCTGTGTTTGCTGATGTTGATGAGTCTACTGGTAACATTACTCCAGAGACAATTGCTGCCGTTATAACTGATAAAACAAAAGGTATTGTATGTGTGCATTTAGCAGGCTGGCCATGCGATATGGATGGCATGATGGCGCTTGCAGATAAGCATAACCTATATGTCATTGAAGACTGTGCGCAAGCACATGGCGCGTATTATAAGGGCCGTAGTGTCGGTAGTATCGGACATGTTGGCGCATGGAGCTTCTGTCAAGACAAGATCATGACAACTGGCGGCGAAGGCGGTATGGTCACTACAAACGACGAGAATCTATGGCGTAAGATGTGGGCGTATAAAGATCACGGTAAGAGCTATGCTGCTGTGTATGAAAAAGAGCATCCACCTGGCTATCGTTGGTTGCATGAAAGTTTTGGTACTAACTGGCGCATGACTGAGATGCAAGCCGTAATAGGACGTATTCAGCTTGAGAGAATGCCAGATTGGACCGCTAAGCGTACTGCAAATGCTCAAGCAATTTTACAGGCTTGTACTCAATGGGAAGATAAAGGGTATTTGCATGCACCAAAGTTAGAAGAGACACCAGAGTTTGCAGATTCCAAGCACGCATACTATAAGCTCTATGTTTATGTGAACGCTGATAACTTACCTGATGACTGGTCACGCGACCGTATTATTGAAGAAATCAATCAATTAGATGTGCCTTGTTTTTCTGGGTCTGCCTCTGAAGTCTACTTAGAAAAAGCATTCGATGGTACAGGGCTGCGTCCTGAAACCAGACTGCCAGTTGCAAAAGAACTTGGGGAGACAAGTTTGATGTTCTTAGTACATCCAACGCTTACCGAAGCTGAAATCAAAAAGACGGTTGAAGCAATCAACACGGTATTCAATAAGATAGTTAAATCAATTTGACCATAACAGCTAACGCTCTAATCACAAATCAAGACCTGCCACCAATAGCTGGTATATCTGGCATTGGTGGTAACTCATCTAATTTAGTCAGTCCAAATGCATCTAAGAATTGCGGTGTCGTATGGAGTAGAGCTGGACGACCCAATGTTTCTTTATAACCATCCTCAATGATCCAGTTTTTATCGAACAGTTGCCGCAGTATGCCGCTCGATAGCGTCACACCGCGTATATACTCTATGTCGCTGCGAGTTACTGGTTGTTTATAAGCAATGACACTTAGCGTTTCGAGCAGCGCTTGACTCAGGCGTTCTTGACGTTGCGGAAAGACGCGCTGTATCAACGCACTGTAGCTATCCGCTATTTGTAGGCGATAACCGCTAGCAGTCTCATGTAAGCTGAGGACACCAGTGTCTAAGCGCAGCTGTAGTAGCTCTAAAGCTTGCGTTAACTCTTTACCAGACAAAGATAAATGCTTCTTGATAGAATTTGCAGTGAGCGGAGCTTCTGAAGCATGTAGCAGTACTTCTATGTGTTTGCTAATCTCCTCAAGATGCAGGTGCTTAGTATCTGTCATTAAACATTCTCTTTTCAAAACTGTCAGGCCAGCCATTGTAACTTTATTGGTTCGATTGGACTGGCAAGCTCGTTATTAATAGTAGCCTCATCTGTCAAATCAGCACTCACCACACCAACCAACTGCCGCTTTATCAGCTCTAGTACCGCAACGAAGCTGACTACAATCCCTATCTTACCTTGTGCTTTATCTAATAGCTCATAAAAGGAGTGTGTGCCATCAGCATCAGTGCTGAGCTGCCGGCTGATACTGGCAATACGATCAGAGAGGGGAACGGCATCAACTTTGATAGAATGCATTTGATAGTCGGGTTGTAGTTGCATTTTAAATAAGCTATCAATCAATAAGTTTGGAGAGTAGCTGGGCAATTCGGCAGTCATAACATCTTGGTTAGGCATACTCACCATCGCCAAAAACACATCACGTTCAAGACGAATAAGCGTATCTAGACGCTCGCTGGCTGCTTTAATTTGCGCATATTCCTCCAGACGCTCAATGAGCTCTGCTTTTGGGTCGCGCTCATCGCTTGGCGTTTCTGAAGAAGGTAATAATAGCTCGGTTTTAATCGCAATCAGTGTAGATGCCATCAGCAGATAGTCACCCGCCAACTCAAAATGATCGGTATCCAACTCACTGATATAAGCCAAATACTGCTCAGTAATGGGCAGAATTGGCATTTGCGTCAAGTCGACATTGTTTTTTTTGACCAGATACAATAAAAAGTCTAATGGCCCAGCAAACTGTTCTAGCCAAATGGCAAAGGCACCAGGTGGTACGTACAGATCTTCTGGCAAGTGCTGCACTGGTGTCTGATAAATACGTAAAGACATGTCATTGACAACTGAGCCGTTATCTTCGCCTTTAGTATAGAAAGGCTCAGTTGTTTGATACGCGTCTACAGAAAAAACAGCCTTTGACAAGACTGCTTGTTTATCTTGTGGTTCAGTTTGCACGTTTAGCATCCATCCTGATACGACAAATTATACCAATCAACCGATCGTTTGCATTTAGCGAGCGGCTATTTAAGCTTGGCGAGGGGACGAATACCGATAGCACGGCGAGCTTTATCTAATTGCTTACGACTATGACGACGAGCTTTATTTGCACCCATTTGCAGTATCTCTTCTAATTCCTTTGGATTAGCCATTAGCTCTTCATAACGCGCACGAAACGGTGCGATCTCGTCATTTATTTTATCAAACAAGACTTGCTTGGCATCACCCCAGCCTATACCAGCGGCATATTGTGCGCGCATATCAGCAATTTCTGCAGGCGTTGCAAAGGCTTTATAAATCTCAAAGAGAGCTGAGTCGTCAGGGTCCTTTGGCTCATCAGGCAATTGGGAGTTGGTCACGATTTTCATGATGGCTTTATGCATCTGTTTTTCAGAACTGACCTGCGGGTTTGTCTCACCAAATAGTGGTATGGTGTTGCTATAGCTCTTACTCATCTTACGTCCATCGAGCCCTGTCAATAGCGGAATGTCCTCATCAACGACTGCTGATGGCAGGGTGAAAAGAGACTTATAACGATGGTTAAAGGTACCGGCAATGTCACGCGCCATTTCTATATGCTGTACTTGATCTCGGCCAACGGGGACATGGGTGGCGTTAAACATCAAAATATCAGCTGCCATGAGTACAGGATAGCCGAACAGGCCCATGGTAATACCAAAATCTGCATCGACGTCGGCTTTTTCTGTATTAATATCGACCGCAGCCTTATAAGCATGGGCACGGTTCATCAAACCTTTAGCGCATGAGCAATTTAAAATCCAAGCAAGCTCTGGGATTTCAGGTACATCTGATTGACGATAAAACGTCACGCGTTCAGGGTCAAGGCCACAAGCAATCCACGTGGCTGCAATTGCTTTGGTCGACTCATGAATAATCGCAGGGTCATAACAGCCGATAATGCCATGATAATCCGCTAAAAAGAAAAATGCTTCGTGCTCACTGTTTTGAATAGATTCAATCGCTGGACGAATTGCACCAACGTAATTACCCAAGTGTGGAATGCCCGTTGGTTTAATGCCCGTTAGAATACGTTTGGCTTCGGTTGAGGCATCAGAAGCTTGGTTGTCAGGATTGCTGTTATTGCTCATGGAAAATCCGTTATATTGTTTGTCAAATTATTATAAGCCAAATTATTATAAGCGCATATCATAAGTGCGAAATATTAGCCGCAAAGTATAGCAAATTTTATCAGGCGTTTTTTGATAATCAAAACCTACTTGTAAATATCAGTTCGACCGTTAGGACCGTGTTTAAATCGGCGATGAAACCACATCCATTGAGTAGGGTCAATACGTATAAGACCTTCCAAAACTTCGTTCACGCGTGTTGCATCGGCCACCTCATCATTACTTGGATAGTTACTCAGCTCTGGTGTAATCGTCAAATGATAATGAGGTCGTTTGCCACGAGGCAAATTGTCTGGCGTTTGCCGATAAGTATGCAACGCCATAACTGCTGGCGGGTTTTTCTTATTCCCCATTTTAGCCAAGCGCCTAGGTGCCGTAATCGTGGCTGCGGGTACACCAAAAAATGGTGCCATTACTCCTTGCTTAAGACCATAATCTTGATCAGGTGAATACCAAATAACATGTCCAGCTTTGATAGAGGAGACTAAGCTACGCATATCACGGCTAGAAATTTGCTTACCAAAAATACGCGTACGACCGTTATAGATAAACCAATCAAGAAGTGCGTTGTTTTGTGGGCGGTACATACAGTCAGTGGCAAAAAACTGTGTACATAACAATCCACCCAAATCTAGCATCGTATAATGTGCGCCTAATAAGATAACAGGGCGCTTCTCATTCTGTGCGTTCACCAAATGCTGTAGTCCTGAGATAGAAAACGTTTTGGTAAAAACATTTGGCCGGAACCAAGCGCATAAGGTCTCAAATACACCAATACCTTGATTAACAAAAACCTGCCTTGCCATCAGTTCACGCTCAGCTTCTGGCTTTTTGGGAAAGGCGAGCTTAAGATTAATCAGCGTATCGCGTCGGCGCGAACCGGCCACTTTATAAATCAAGATACCGAGCTTACGGCCCAACCAAAACTGCCAACCCAGCGGTAGATAAATCATTGGTAGAAAAACGAATAATAACAGCCAAACTCCCCAAAATTTAGGGTGTAAAAACTGCCATTGGAAAGGCTTTTTTTCCGCTTGTGCTGTGCTTTTATGCGTTTGCGTAATTGTTGGCATGCCATCAGGAATAGCTGGCGATTTAGCAGACTGCTGCTTGCTTTGCAGCGGCATGGCAGGCTTTACGGGTTTGCTAGGATCGTATTGTTCGGGCGCTTTCATAATGTCCTTTTACAGCACTGTTTATAGCATCTATAGTGACGAGGCTAATGATGAAAAGTTACTATCATGATGGGGTAGCGGTAGCTGGTTTGCAAGTTGGTTTTGACTATAAAAGCAAAGTGTCTAGCAGACTACAAAGTCAGGCTATTGGGTACAATAGCGTTTAATGTAATTACTATTAAGCATTAGGCATAAAAAAAAACCTTACAAGCTGTGACCAGCTTATAAGGTTTTGCAAATCTAGCGTTTTACTTGATGCTATTGGTATAACTCTGAGAAAAAGACAACCATAACAGTAAAACGATAAACAGCTTTTATTAACGCTTCGAGAATTGTGGACGCTTACGTGCTTTACGTAGACCCAATTTCTTACGTTCAACTTGACGTGAATCACGAGTAACAAAACCAGCTGCTTTTAGCGTAGGTTTGTTGGTGTCATCAAGTTCGATTAATGCACGAGTAATACCGTGACGAATAGCACCTGCTTGACCACTAATACCACCACCTTTCACAGTGATATAAAGATCATAGTCGTTAGGAGTATCTAATAGCTCTAATGGCTGACGAACGACCATACGTGAAGTTTCACGGCTAAAGTACTCATCAAGTGGCTTGCCGTTAACAACGATGCTACCAGTACCTTTTGCTAAAAAGACACGAGCAGTAGACGTCTTGCGGCGACCAGTTCCGTAATTGCGTTCCATAAGTGACTCCTTAGATGTCTAGTTCTTTAGGTTGCTGTGCAGTATGTGGATGTTCAGCACCTGCATATAGCTTTAGCTTTTTAATCATCGCATAGCCAAGAGGACCTTTTGGAAGCATACCCTTAACTGCTTTATGTAGAACATCTTCAGGCTTATGTGCAATCAGCTTTGTGAAGTTGGTTTCTTTAATACCGCCTGGATAACCACTGTGACGATAGTATTTTTTATCTTGCGCTTTTTTACCCGTTACCGCGATTTTTTCTGCATTGATGACAACGATAAAGTCACCAGTATCTACGTGCGGAGTATAAAAAGTTTTATGCTTGCCACGTAAGCGAGTAGCGATTTGGGTGGCTAAGCGACCAAGGGTTTTGCCGTCAGCATCTACGACATACCAGTCATGGGTCACTTCAGCTGGTTTTGCACTAAGTGTTTTCATGATAAAACCTTAAAATTAGAATTCATTGAGAGTTTAGCTGGGAACGGGGCTCTCAAAAAACAGACTGCATATTATAAGCAGTAGCGCCTACGCTTGCAAGCTGCATTGGGGTTTATTTTCGCCTTATATACATTAAACTGCAGCGTTAGACCAGTTTTTCAGCGGTTTTTAGCATTCATTAATGCAAGTTGCATGATTATGACGATTCTAGTCTATAAAGTCCAGCCACAACTTGCCCCACTTTGGTCTGTTTGATAGCTTTAAATCTGCTTAACCCTTGCATTGTAAAGACTGCGCTTAGGGACTGAGCCAATTCATTTAATTGCTCATTTAAATCTTTATCCGCTTCTAGATAAATAAGCGTCTTTGTCGTGATTAACGACTGCTCAATTAAAGTGGTCAAAATGGGTTGCCATAAATCTTTAGCGTAAGGCGGATCAATAAAAACAATGTCGAACGGTTGTTTGAAATTCTTGTTTTGAGATAAGACATGCTCAGCATTGCCATGTAGGATTAGATAACTGTCAGTGTCGATATTCAACTGCTGAGAGCTTTTCAGTAGCATTTGGTACTGAGATTGATTGGTTTCGATAAATGTGCAGTGAGTTGCACCGCGAGATAAGGCTTCAAATCCTAGTACGCCACTGCCTGCACAGCTATCAAGGACACGCGCGCCATGCATATCGGCGAGTAACCAGTTAAATAGTGTTTCTCGCAAGCGATCTGGCGTCGGCCGTAAGCCATCAGCATCGATAAAATTTATACTACGACGTTTAAATTGTCCACCAATAATACGTACTTTGCCCGCAGTGGCTTGTTTTTTATGATTTGTGTCACGCTTTGGGCTGCGCGATGTCGATGTTTTTGTATTTCTTTTCATAATTGCTATTCTTTATTCGGTCGCTGTAGTAGTTGCTGCCTGCGCTTCTGCCTGTTCTTTTAATGCTTGTTCTTGATCGCGAATAGCATCACGTTTAGCTTTGTCCAATGCTTTTTGATATTTAATAGCTTTTAGCTCATCGGGAGTTGGTGGCGTAATAGGGTCACTTTTACGCTGTAATACCCAGTAATCAAATAATGCGCGTCCAATAGGCGCTGCTACTGCACTACCGCCGCCGCCATTTTCAACCAGTACCGCAAGAGCAATTTGAGGGTCTTCTACGGGCGCAAAACCATTAAACCATGCATGATCCCAATGACGTTTATCTAGTGCCGATTTATTGTAGCTTTTACCTTGAGCGATAGATTTGACCTGTGCAGTACCTGTCTTGCCAGCGATACGATAGCGCGGGGTATAGATACCACGTGCCGTACCAGCTTTGACGGTATCTTCCATCGCATCATGCATACGTGTCCAATCAGAAGGTTTGCCATTAAAGTCAATCTTGCCATCAGGTTTGCTGATGACATCAATTTCTGCCGCACCTTCACTACTTTTTAGCAGATGCGGCGTAATATGATTGCCTTTACTTGCCATCATGGCAGTCGCATTAGCAATCTGTAGCGGCGTGGCCAGAAAATAACCTTGACCAATACTTACTGAGATGGTCTCGCCCGGTAACCAGCCTTTGTCATACGTATCTTCTTTCCATTTTGGAGAAGGCATGATACCTGATTTCTCATTCGGCAAATCAATACCCGTATCTTTACCAAAACCAAAGCGTACCATCCAGTCATGTAAGCGCTGAATTCCCATTTCATACGCCAGCTTATAATAGTAAGTATCCACTGACATCATAATAGACTTTTTAAGATTCACTGAACCATGGCCACCGCGCTTCCAGTCACGAAAACGATGTGAGTCGCCAGGCAAGCTAAAATAGCCAGGATCATAGATAGTCGTCTCCCAGTTTCTCAAGCCATAATGCAGCGCACCTAACCCTTCAAATGGTTTGATAGTCGAGGCTGGTGGATACATACCTTGTAGCGCGCGGTTATATAGCGGCTGATCGATATCTTCTCTTAATGCATCGTAGTCTTTAAAAGAGATGCCTGAGATAAAAGGGTTAGGGTCATAACTTGGATTACTCACGAACGCTAACACATCACCATTCTTTGGATCTATCGCTACAATAGCTCCGCGGCGACCGTCAAGCTGCTGCTGAGCAATCGTTTGTAAACCGTAATCCAAACTTAAAGTGATATCGTTACCAGCGATAGGAGGCTTGGTATCTAATTGGCGTAGAATATTGCCATGAACATCCGTTTCCACCGACTGATAACCTGGCTGTCCAAGCAAAATATCTTCGTAATGCTGCTCAATACCAATCTTGCCAATCAAATCAGTACCTGCATAACGGTCTTTATCAATACGTTTGGTCTCTTTGTCATTGATACGGCCAACATAACCAATAACGTGGGCAAACAGTTCATCGTAGGGATAAGAGCGAGTCAATTTGCTTTGGATAGTAACACCCCGAAAAAACGGCTTACGCTCACTAAACTGTGCAACCTGCTTTTCCGTTAAATCAATCTTGATGGTCACAGGATCGTTTTTACTTTTACTCAGTCTTGCCAAAATGTCAGTAATATCAGTGTCTGTCAAAGCAAAGATAGGTGCAAGTAAGCTTAAAGTACGTTCTGGATCTTCTACCTCATCGGGGCTCAGCATGGCAGTAAACACAGGCTGATTGTCAGCAAGTAATACGCCGTTACGATCATAAATATAACCACGGCTGGGCGGTGCAGATATGAGCTTGATGCGATTATTGTCAGCCTGAGTTTTGTATTTATCATGAGCGTACACTTGTAGATAACCGTAACGCAGTAATAAAACACTCATACCTAGAAATATGAATAAACCAAGAATAAGAATACGGCGCATAAAAACGCGGTTGACCTGCTCGGTGTCTGGGATAAGCGATTTATTCATGTAAAGTTAGTACCAATGAGCGCAGTGGATAAAGCAAAAATTACTTTGGTAAAGGAATGCTGTGAAAAGGTATTTAAGCAAATGCAGACAATAAAAACAATCATTTCAAGTACATGGAGTAAATGACCCTATAATATTGAATCATAGATTTAAAAGTGTATTGCTATTATTGCTATGCGACAAATTATAACAGAGTGTAATAAATTGCGCTGAACCTGTCAGCTTATTTGTTAATAGATTCTCATATGCTATTAATAGCACTATTCGTAGACTATTTTAAAGGAGCAGTGTTAGTTAACAAATCTAAGTCAGACGCATGATATTGTCATGTATAGTCACAACTTGGCTTAGGTGTATATGTGCTAATGAACGGCAAGTATGCTAAAATCAGGCGATTTATTTTGTAGTGTTTATTTGTCACTAAGGTGCTGCTTTTATCAGGGTCCATAGTCCCTAAGCGTTTTTTTAAAATACCAACAAACGACAATAGATTAACGAGAATCGTTACGTCAGAGGCAGGAAGAGTCATGGTCGCAACCTCAATATGGCAAACGATCGCCGAGCATCCAGAATTTTTTGCCATGCTGACCATCCCACCAGTGACAGCGTTAGTCACTTGGTTGCATGTATGGATGGCATTGAAAATGCTGTTTTACCCCATTAGGTTTTGGGGTATACGTATACCTAATTTCCCGTTTTTTGGTTTGCCTGGACTTGGCTGGCAAGGTATCGTCCCACGTAAAGCTGGGAAAATCTCTGGAGTGATTGTCGATCAAACACTCTCAAAGCTTGGCTCACTTGAAGAGTTTTTTCAGGCGATGGAGCCTGAGCAGATGGCGGCTTTTATCACTGATACGGTTGATAAAAACCTTGAGCCACTTATTGATGAGATTATGCTGGAGCATTCTGGGGCGTTATGGGGCAGTCTGCCGTATGCATTAAAACGCCGTATCTATACGCAAGCGCACCAAGAGCTACCGGACATCATGCAATCTTTGGTGACTGATCTGACATACCATGTTGAAGATTTGGTCGATATGCGTCAAATGATCGTGAACAAGATGGAAAGCGATCGACGTTTAATGGTAAACATGTTTTTAAGAGTTGGCCAACATGAGATCAACTTTATTTGGCATATCAGTGCTTTAATTGGATTGGTCTTTGGTATTATCCAAATGTTTATCTTTTTGGTCGTACCACAGCATTGGACAGTGCCATTCTTTGCTGCTATTTGGGGCTTGCTGACTAATTGGATTGCAATTTGGATGGTATTTAATCCAGTAGAGCCACGCTTTGTTTCTTATATAAAAGTTTTTGAGCGTTGTGATGGCTTTCCTTTTATAAAGCCGACGCTACCGCATATCGCGAAGTTTCGTTTCCAAGGCGGCTTTATGAAGCGCCAAGAAGAAGTATCTGAAGTGTTCGCTGAGATCGTAGTCAACGACCTTGTGACTTTAGAGAATATTATGAATGAGATGATGTATGGAGATCGAGCGGCGCAAACGCGTGAGCTGATGAAGTCGCACCTTTATCAGATATTAGAGTCGCCAGTGGTTCGAACGACTTTGCGTATGGGACTGGGTCGCCGTGAGTATGGACAATTGAAAAATACCATTATCAATAAGTCGATCACTGCTACGATGGTGCCACTTCGAGATCCTGAACTCAACGAGAGCCGCGCAAGCAAAATATTTGGTCTGTTTCGTGATCGTATTCGTGCTTTATCGCCTTATGAGTTTCAAAACTTATTGCGTCCAGCATTCCGTGAGGATGAGATGACGTTGATCGTGCTTGGTGGTTTGACTGGGTTTTTAGCAGGTTGGTTGCATCTTGTTTTAGTGTTCTTTCCTGCGGTGCAGTAACCAATGATTTTGTTATAAAAACGTTTTGTAATTCTAAGTAGTCAATAAACACGTATAGAAAATCAGTATTAAGTTAGATAGTCAATTCAAAATTTATCTTTACAAGGGAGTTGGAGGCTAATCGTACAGGTGTATGGTTGGCAAAGCTTGCGTTGTTTTGATTTTGACATGAGTAGACTATAGGTGCTTTTCAATGAATAAAAGCCCAATCCGCCACAGTAAACTATGACCGTATTAGGGTAAACAGGGTTAGATTGTATGTTAATCACAGAATTGGGTTATTTTGCCTTACTGGCTGCCTTTGTGTTGGCAATTTTGCAAGTTGTGTTGCCAACCATTGGTGTTATGCGTCATCAGGTCGCTTGGCAACGTCTTGCACCAAGTTTGGCTTGGGCGCAGTTTGCAGCGATGATTGTGTCGTTTGCAGCGCTGATGGCAGGCTTTTATTATAATGATTTTAGCCTAGTCTATGTTGCACAGCACTCTAACACTTTATTGCCTTGGTATTACAAGCTATCAGCAACTTGGGGTGGTCACGAAGGGTCTTTACTGCTGTGGATGACCATCATGGCGACATGGTGTGCGCTTGTGTCTTATTTTAGTCGTGGCTTGCCGTTATCGATGCGAGCACGAGTGTTGGTCATTTTGGCAGCGGTACAGATGATGATGTTAGCGATGCTGATTTTTACCTCATCGCCATTTAATCGTACTCTGCCAAACATACCTGTCGATGGTGCGGATCTGAATCCGGTACTGCAAGATTTTGGTCTGATTATTCACCCACCTATGCTATACATGGGTTATGTGGGTATGGTTGTGCCCTTTGCTTTTTGTATGGCGGCATTGTGGGAGGGGCGTCTGGATGCGGTATGGACACGCTGGTCACGCCCTTGGGCCTTAGCTGCTTGGGGTTTTTTGACCATCGGTATCGCATTAGGTTCATGGTGGGCTTACTACGAGCTTGGTTGGGGCGGTTGGTGGTTTTGGGATCCAGTAGAAAACGCGTCACTCATGCCTTGGCTTGCTGGAACAGCGTTATTACATTCGTTGGCAGTGACCGAGAAGCGCGGTGTATTCAAAGCTTGGACAATTATGCTAGCGATTTTTGCGTTTGCATTGAGTCTACTAGGGACGTTTTTGGTACGTTCAGGGGTCATTACTTCGGTACATTCGTTCGCCGCTGATCCCACACGTGGTTTAGTCATTCTAGCCATCCTTGGTATTATCGTAGGCGGTGGTCTATTGATGTTTGCAGTACGAGGTTGGCGTTTGACGGTTGAAAGTCAGTATCAGCTTATCTCGCGTGAGTCATTCTTGGTTATTAACAACGCCATTATTCTGATTGCCACTTTAGTGGTCTTGCTTGGTACGCTTTATCCGATTATTGCAGATGCTTTCAATTTAGGTCAAGTATCCGTCGGCCCTCCTTATTTTAATGCATTGTTTGTCCCTTTGACTTGGTTATTACTGCTTGCCATGGGTATGGGCTCTAACATTCGCTGGAAAAAGGACAAGCGTCCGCTGCTCGGCGTCGGTATGGTCATCGCAGCCAGTAGTCTGATATTGGCGGCGATCATCGCTTACTTTGTCCATCCATCATCTATGCTAAATATTGGTGTGACTTTGGCAGTAAGCTTTTGGGTACTGTTATGGATGATTATTGATTTTAGAGATAAAACTAAAAATGCACCAAGTATGGTCAATGGACTGCGCCAACTGCGTCTTAGTTATTGGGGACAGCAAACTGCTCATATTGGGGTTTTAATCGCAGCGATTGGCGTGGCTTTTACCAGTAGCTTGAGTATTGAGCGCGATGTGGCTCTTGGACCTAATGATACTGTCCATGTTCAAGGCTATGATTTTACTGTTAAAGACTTTCGTGAAGTAAAAGGAAGTAATTTTGATAGTATTCAAGCACAGGTGGCGGTCACGAAAGATGGGCGCGACGTTACAGTCTTATACCCTGAAAAGCGTACCTATATCATTAGTATGATGCCAATGACGGAAGCTGCGATTGACGCGAGTCTCATGCGCGACTTGTACGTCGCGCTTGGCGAGCCGATCGCTGAAGGTAGCAATCAATGGGCAGTGCGTATCTATGTAAAACCCTTGATTCGCTGGATATGGTTAGGGTCGATTATTATGGCTTTAGGAGCGCTGATTAGTATGTTGGATAACCGCTATCGTATTAAGAAAGTCAAAGCGTCACATAAGGTTGCTGATACTGTTAATAGTGCAGCCGTACCCGCAACGACGCTTGGGGAGAAATAAGATGAGTCAATCGGATAAGACCCCTAACAACCAGCAGAACAAGGCACAGCATCATAAGACGATGAATAAAAAACAACTCAAAGTATGGTTTTTAGTGCCGTTTATTGTGTTTTTGGGACTAATGGTAATGCTTTATATGCGCTTGGGTAAGCCTACTGATATTGTGGCTAATATGGCTCTTGAGCGGCCAGTACCTGCATTTGAGCTACCGTTGTTGTCAGACACTAGCCGTATTATGACCAATGACAATTTGCCCGATAAACCGTTTTTGATGAATATCTGGGGCTCTTGGTGTCCAACTTGTGTTATTGAACATCCGTTTTTGATGGAGCTAGAAGAGCGCGGTGTCAATTTGGTTGGTGTCAATTACAAAGATGATATTGGTGATGCGCTAAGCTATTTGAACCGAGGTGGCGATCCGTTTTCAATGTCCATTCAAGACTTATCAGGTCAGTTTGCACTAGACCTAGGCTTAACTGGAGCGCCTGAGACCTTTATCGTCGATGGCGACGGTATCATACGTCAGCACATTGTTGGAGAGGTTAACGAGGCCAACTGGCAAGAACGTATCATGCCTTGCTTGATGGTACTTAATGAAGCCAATAAAAATGGCAGCAGCCCAGATCCAAGTCAAGTTGGGGAGGCATGCAAATGAAAGCCGCTCAAATAACAACGGCTATTGTACTAAGGTTAGTAAGCCTTGTATTGGCGTGCCTACTGAGTATGACAGCTTACGCAGCAATCGATGTTTACGACTTTGATTCAGTGCAGCAAGAAGCTCAGTATCGCGGACTGATTGAGGAGCTGCGTTGCCCTAAATGTCAAAACCAAAACCTTGCAGGCTCTGATGCGCCGATTGCACAAGATTTAAAGCAAAAAACTTACGACATGGTTAAGGATGGACGTAGTGACGCAGAGATACGCAGCTATATGCAAGAGCGTTATGGTGATTTTATTACTTACAAGCCGCCTGTCCGCCCATCAACATGGATACTGTGGTTTTTTCCACCGTTATTATTGCTCTTTTTGATTGCCGGCTGGTTTTGGCAGAGTAAACGTCGACAACTGGCGGCTCAAGGCGTTACTAATAAGATAGTTGATAGCCCTGCCGCAGCGTTGACGCCTGCAGAAAAGGCTGAACTGGATCGTCTGTTATCACGTTCAAACAGTATTGATCACGATGTCACAAGCAAAGAGGACAAAAAATGACCCTATTTTCTACTGCTGGCTTATTTATTGCCCTAAGTTTACTCGTAGCCTTAATTCTTGCAGTCATCGTGATTACACCATGGCTACGTGCCACACGTCTAAAAAACAATCCTGTAGACAATCAATTGTTAGATATCAACGTAACTGTGTTTCGTGAGCGCCTAGCAGAGCTTAAAAGTGATAAAGACAGTGGCACTATTGATGATAGCCATTATCAAAATCAAAAGCTTGAGCTTGAACGTCAGCTATTAGATGCGCAGCGACAAGTGGCACCAATGATAAATCCAGGTGTCAAAAGTTGTTTAATAATTATTGTCTGGGTGCCAGTGATGGCAGCGATGGCGTACTTAATGATAAGCGATCGCACTCCAGTGTTTGAGCTATGGCAAGCAGAAGATAAAGTTGGACAGGTAGCCGATGATCTCCTGACAGGTAAGATTGATCAGCCACCAGAGTGGGCTATTGAAGATGGTCGTCAACTGATTACTGCTATGCAGACCAATGTCCATCGTCATGCTGACGATCCTGATCGCTGGATGCGCCTATCAGAGCTGTTTTTATCCCTTGAGGTGACTGACTCTGCATTAGAAGCTTTATCTAGAGCGTATCGTTTATCTCCTGACAATGAAGAGATTGCAACCACTTATGCGCAAATTAGCTTTTTTGCTAATGAAGGCCAACTGGATGCTGATAGCCGCCGCGTATTACAAGGTGTGTTGCGTAATAACCCGCAGCATGAAGGCGCGCAAATGCTAATGGCAATGGGTGAAGCACGTGCTAGTAACTTTGAACAAGCACAAGGCTGGATCAAAAGATTACGAGCAAGTATTGCAGCCAAACCAGGCGATCATACCCGAGCGCTGGCAAGTTTGGATGAGCTCAGTGCCAACGTAACAGGGCAGCAGCAGCGAGCCGCTGAAGGGGTTAATGTCACTGTAAGCGTCAATCCTAGCTTATTGCCATTGGTTAAAGGCGATGACGTGTTGTTTGTTGCTATTCGTGATGTCAACGGTGGTCCACCGTTTGCAGCCAAGCGTTTGCCGATTAGTGTGATTAAACAAGGTGAGGCCAATATAAGTTTAAGTGACATTGATGCTATGATACCTGAGCGGACGCTACAATCAGCACGTGCCGCAAAAACCCAACTGGCTGTTATTGCTCGCATTAGTCATAGTGGCAATGCCAGTGCAGAGTCAGGTGATTTGTCAGGTAACCCTGTGGTGATTAGTGCCGATCAAAAACAAGTCAATGTTGAAATTAATCAGCAGATACCATAACTTTAAAAAGCTCAACAATCTAAGCGCTATAGTCGTTGCTATAGCGTGCAATTGCGTTATATGAACAGCTAAGTCATACCTACATACGGTACTAATACCAAAAAAACTTGAGCTTTATAAAGTCACAAGGTAAGGTGTATCTGGCATTCGCGCAATTAACCAATCCCTAACATCCCATCCATCAAGGAGAGACGTATTATGATGCGTATTATTTTGCTAGGTCCACCTGGCGCTGGTAAAGGTACTCAAGCACAGTTTATCTCTAAAGAGTTTGATATTCCGCAAATCTCAACGGGCGATATGCTACGTGCAGCGATTAAAGAAGGCAGCGAGCTTGGTAAGCAAGCTGAAGGCATTATGAATGCAGGTGGTCTGGTTTCTGATGAACTTATCATCAACCTAGTAAAAGAGCGTATCTCTAAACCTGATTGTGCTAATGGCTGTATTCTGGATGGTTTTCCACGTACAATCCCGCAAGCTCAAGCCCTTGCAGATGCTGACGTTGCTATCGATCATGTAGTCGAGATTAGTGTGCCTGATGATGAGATCGTAAAGCGTCTATCTGGTCGCCGCCAGCATCCAGGCTCAGGTCGTGTATATCATGTCGATCACAATCCACCGAAGGTCGATGATATCGACGATGTCACTGGCGAAGCACTTATCCAACGTGAAGATGATAAAGAGTCTACTATTCGTGAGCGCCTTGCCACTTATCATCAGCAAACATCAGCCTTGGTTGGCTTTTATCAAGAAAAGGCCAAAGAAGGTGAAAACGCACCTAAATATGACAAGTTTGATGGTACTCAAGCTATCGATGACGTCAAACAGCAAGTTTTATCGGCGTTAAAAGAGTAATCGTTTTCTCATACCCTTTGGATTAATAAAAACCCTGCTCATTGGCAGGGTTTTTTGATGGCGTCTTATAACCACGTAATACTATAATAGTTTATCCATAAAAAAACCGTCTACCATAATGAGGCGACGGTTTTAAAATGAACAACAATATTTATGCGTTACCTTCAGCATCGACCTGCGCTTGCTGTTGGCTTTGCGCGTAGGCTTGATCAAAATTGACTGGAGCAAGCAGTAACTGCGGGAAGCTACCACGAGTAACGATGTCACTAATAACTTCACGCGCATAAGGGAACAAAACATTAGGGCAATAAGCGCCTAAAATCTGTCCAATTTGATCGTCAGGGATATTCTTTAACAAAAAGATGCCAGCCTGATGAACCTCAGCGATAAACGCTGGTTCTTCCGCATTCTTAGCGGTAACGCTTACTGTTAAGATAACTTGGTAGTGATCGTCATCAAGCTTTTCAGCATTACTTGATAGATTGATGTCCAGCTCAGGGTTCCACTCTTTGGTGAATACACTCGCGCCTGGTACTTCAAGCGACATATCTTTTACGTAGATGCGTTCTAGTGCTAATTGCGGTTGTGCTTGTTCTTCAGCCATGTTCATTCCTCGAATAAATAATACAATGTGTCGTTATTGTCTTAATAACATCGTTTTAATAACAACGTACGATATCAAGCTACATTATTACAAGCTGGGGCAAGAATAACAATAGTCTGTCATCTATTGTCTAATACTATAATTAGAATTAGCCAAAGATGATTAATATAGTCGTTATGTCTTCATATAGTACATGTAAAGCAGATTAACCTGCTAATAACTCATCAAGCTTGCCTTGCTGATTCATTTGATTCAATTCATCAAAGCCACCAACAAAAGTATCACCAACAAAGATTTGTGGCACAGTACGATAGTTATTGGTTTTTTGCATCAATGCACGGCGCTCATCACTACTCATATCGTGCATGCCAATTTCTTCATAGTCAACGCCTTTATTCTTTAGCAATTGTTTGGCGTTTGTGCAATAAGGGCAGATAGGCGTTGTATAAACTTTAACTGAAGCAGTCATAAGATATCCTTAATTATTAAATATTATATAAAGTATCTATTGTCTTGGATTAAATAGATTTATGATAAGTGTATATTTGATTGCGCTTACTATAAAGTGGGGATAGGTATGGTAAATTCAAGCCAGCCCGTTATAAAAGGCGATTAAACACTGTCAAGCGCCTATGATCGTTGAATCGGCTTCCATAAAAAAAGACACAACGGGTAGTCATGTCTTTTTATTCGTTCTGAGAATAGGCTTACTTATGTAAGCTAGGCTTCGTCTTACCTTTGCCCTTGGGTTTGGCATCTTTTAGTCCTACTAAGGGCATACCCGCTGCTTGCCAGCCGCCCACACCGCCTTCTAAGCGATAGACGCTATCTTTACCAATCATCTGGATAGCCGCACCTGCTTGTACACCCATGTCACAAATGATAATCACTGGCTGTTCAATTGCGCGAATCTCATCTAAGTGATCTTTGAGCTCTGTAAAAGGGATATTACGACTGCCTTGGATGTAGCCGGTGGCAAACTTCTTTTTGGCGCGAATATCAATCAGCTGCGCATTTTGAGAGTTGACCATCATACCGAGGGTATTTGGCGACACTTTTTTGCCGCTACGTTTGTTTTCAATGGTAAAAAACAGTACGGCAAGTACGGCTAAGATACCAAATAAAAACGGGTGGTTGCCCACAAATTCAAGCGCACGATCCAAACCAAACCTCCAAGAAAATAAGTGTTCTATTAAGCTGAGAAGACAGCTTAATGATTTTGAACAAGGCGCTATTATACCGATTAGGTCATCTATAGTAAATGTATGATGAGCAACCTACGTTTTAATAGTGCGGATTTGATAAATAGCGTTATTAATATGGCTTAGTATCAGCCTCTGCTTGCAAGGTCACAAGGTTTTCGACTCGGCGCTGTAGCACATCACCATCAGCTACCGCTTGCCATAACGCGCAACCTTTGCTGTTATGAGTATGTTTGCAATCACGAAACTTACAGTCACCGGCAAGCGGCGCAAGCTCAATAAAACCTGAAATAATATCGTCAGGATCTAAATGCCAGATACCATATTCGCGAATACCAGGCGTATCGACGATGCCGCCTTGGGTAAGATCGTCTGGATTAAACGGCAATAAACGACTGGTGGTGGTGGTATGCTGGCCAAGTTTTGAGTTTTCAGAAATGATATTAACGCTCTGCGCCGAATCAGGTAGTAAAGCATTAATTAAGCTGCTTTTACCGACGCCAGACTGACCGGCAAAAATAACTAGTTTTTTGTCTATGTAGCGTTTTAGCTCATCAAGTCCCTGCTGCTCATCATTATTGGCAATGTTTTCGGGGCAATCAACTGAAGTCAGCACGCTCTCATAACCAAGAGCCGCGTATTGTGCCAATAGCTCACTAGTATCGATGCCGTTTTCTTGCGCCAGTAGGTCGGCTTTGTTAAGCACTAATAATGGCTTGACGCCAGCGTGATGACAGACGACCAAATAGCGATCGATAAGGGTTGGCGCAGCAGCTGGCAGCGGCGCAAACACGATTGCTAAAATATCGACATTGGCGGCGACAGGTTTGAGCTTATGATAACGATCTGGGCGTGAGACAAGAGAGGTACGCGGTTGTACAGATTCAATACGCCCAAAACCAGTATTGGGGTCTGCCGTCCAGCGTACGTGGTCGCCTGCCGCTAGCATAGGAAGGTTGGTACGCACATGACAGCGCCATATATCGCCCATCTCAAGCGCTTGCCAAAAAGGCTCAGGATCATCGGGTGCAATCTCTGGCTGTACGGGCATGTCTGCTGGCAAGCTTGTGATTTGTACTTCTAACTGCTTACCATAATGCGCCATGACCACACCATCCATCAAGCTCTCATCGATGCTCTCTTGACTCTCGAGCTGCTGCTTGTCAATGCGACGAATCTGTTGTTTAGTCAGTTTGCGTTGCCGGATTAGTGCCATGGGTTTGTGACCTATTATAAAAATATTGCTAAGTGTAGCGTGAAAATTTGCTAACATACAGCCTAAAGCGTCTATAGCAGATAGGGGTTTTGTAATATTTTGAACTTTTTAGAGGAACCCGGGG
>NZ_LNUO01000127.1:0-18415 GCF_001462175.1 Psychrobacter sp. ENNN9_III | reverse complement strand
TAGATTTACATCTGCCTGTCAAATAGTATTTTATAAAAATTTCAAATAATTCAAAATAGATTGTAATCATGAGCTCTGGTAGCAGCAGTTTATAATAATAAGTGATTAAAACACCTTGAATAAATATATGTTAAGCAAAGGTTTTTATCATAGTACAACATGAAGATGATTTATTAAATTGCTCGTATTAAAAGTGGCTTGTTATCGTTATCCATTGTTTGATAATAAAAAACTACTATACTACTAAGCCATAGAGAGTAGTTATTAATACTTTATATTCATATTCTGTTCTGTGTAGAGTGAGGGAGGCGGTTATAGAATCTTTAGCGACTGAGCAGCACCTTGCATCGTGGTCTTGGGGTAACTTTGCAGGTTTAGGACTGTTGTTACACATCATACTAATGGTGGTTATGACGTTGCGTGTTGTTTCGGTACAGCGCAATATTGGAGTGGCTATTGCATGGATAGCCGTTCTATACATGCTACCAGTGTTTGGGTTTATAGCCTATGTTCTGGTCGGCGAACCGATGATTGGTCGTCGTTATCGCCAGCGTGTGGATCAAGCAAGTTTGCTAATGAACGACATGGCAGCACGTGAGCGGATGGTGTTCGATCAAGGACAAGATTTGTTGCCGATTAACTATCGGGGCGTGAGTCGTATCGGTACACGCTGGACAGGATTTGGCGTGTTCGCTGGTCATCGGATGCAACTGCTAACTTCATCTAGAGCGTTTTTCAATCACCTTATTAGTGATATCGATAATGCTAAGCGTACCATTCTCATAGAGTTTTATATTATTTATCCCAAAGGCCAAGTCTTAGAGGTGCTAGAGTCTCTAGCTGCTGCCGCCAAACGCGGAGTAGAGTGTCATATATTAATAGACAGTGTCGGTAGTTTCAGCTTTTTTAATAGCTCTGAGCATCGATCATTGGAGCGGGCAGGCGTGTTTGTACACCAGTCGCTACCAGTAGGGTTGTTTAAGACATTATTTAAACGCTCTGATTTGCGCAATCATCGTAAGATTGTGGTGATCGACGAGTATATCGGTTATACCGGTAGTTTTAATTTGGTGGATCCCAAGTTTTTTAAACAAGACAAAGGCGTTGGGCAGTGGGTTGATGTGATGATGCGCAGCGTTAGTCAGCAGCCAATTAGCATAGCTACGGCCATGGCCAAAGTTGTCATTACTGATATCGGCGCTGAAAATAATGACAATCTAGATGCGCTAGATAAGCGGGTAAATAGCTATACTCGTAAGTTGTATGTATTAAATCCAACCATCAACGATATTAACAGCCGCATACAGGTGCTCGTTGATGATTTGGATAATTATATACCTACCGTACCAGGGTCGAAGTCGATTGCGATACCGCAAATGCCTGTGGTTGATGATGTCGTCGCGCAGCTTATTCCTTCAGCGCCGCAAGTGACCGCTCATGTTATTTACAATACCTTAGTGACTATTATTCACCGCGCCAATAAGCGTATTCAAATTACGACGCCTTACTTTGTACCAGATGAAGCGCTGTCAGGAGCATTAGAAACAGCAGCAAAGCGCGGTGTCGATGTGACCTTGATTATCCCAGAAAAGGTAGATTCGTTTTTAGTGCAGCATGCGTCACAAGCGTATTATCAAGAGCTGCTTGAAGCTGGCGTAAAGATTGCATTATTCCAAGGTGGACTATTACATGCCAAGACGGTAGTCATCGATGATGATTATTGTCTGTTTGGTACAGTGAACATCGATATGCGTAGCTTTTATTTAAATATGGAGGTCAGTTTGGCTATTTATACACCTGAGATGGTTGCTCAAGTCGCTGACTGCCAAGATACTTATTTGCAAAGCTGCCGATTTTTAAGTCTAAAAGAGTGGCAGCAGCGCCGCGGTTCCGAGCGTTTATTTGACAATGTAGTACGTCTGTTTAGTCCTCTATTGTAGCCGCTATTATCTTTGTATAACTGATACTTAATCTAGTAATGCCATTTGTGATTTTTATTAAAAGGATATGCCTACTCCATGCTTGCTACGTCAGATGCTACTTTAGCTAAGATCCCTAAAACGTCACTTGATCATATGGCAGAAGGCTACTGGCAAGATTTTATAGCAGATCGTCCTATTGCAGGTGGTATCGCTTATGAGGAGCAGTTGCATGAGTGTCAATTGGATGAATCGCTCGCCAGCTTACAGCGAGTAGATACGCTGATTTTACAGATACGCCGCGATCTTTCAAAGACAAAAGATCAATCTGAAGGCTTAAATGAGGTTGCACTGCTGACTGATGAGCGTTATCGCAACTTATTACTGTTTATGGCATTTTATGCAGGGCGAGTGCTGGCGCACCAGTGGCAAAGCGAACCACATTGGTATGGACAGTTTGAGCTAAAAAAGCGTTTTGACACGCTACCGTTGATTGCAGATGATTTTTATCAATCCATGGCTGTGGTGTACGAAGACCATTCTGATAATAACGCTAATATATTCTTTGCATTGGAGCCGATAGGGCTACGTTTGTTTGGTCATATTGATCGGCAGTTTCAGGCGGTACAAGGTGGGCAAATTGCTAGCGGACTTTATCAAGCGGTAAACGCGCGTTTACCACAAGCCAATAATATCGCTAGCAAGACGCTAGATAAGGCGCCCTTAGAGCGCTATTCTAAACCGTTAGATATTGGACAAGTAGCGACTCTTAAAGACAAAACCTCTGAGCATCATCAACACAAAGCTCAAGAGGTTAAGCCTCTAGCACAAGCCAAAACGCCTGAAATATTTACTCAGTTGCTTATAGAGTTAGATAAGATCGAAGTGCCACAAGCTACGGGCCACGATGACTATTTGCAAGCGTGCAAAATACTGGATCAATTCGAGCGTCATATTGATCGGCAAAATAAGCCGCGTGACCAAGTAAAGTTTTCAAAGCGGCATCAGGTAGCACGGCAGCAAGCCTTAACACGACTGCAAAATTCTGCTGAATCTGGTAATACAACTGCGATGCTACGATTGGCTATGTACGAGTTACTCAATGAGGGGCAAATAGCCGATGCAGAAGCCAGTAAAGTAGTAGGGACAGACTGGGTCAAACAAGCGGCAAACAAGAAAGATGTCCGTGCTCAGCGTTTACTTAGTAAAATGTACTATCAAGGTATCGGCGTGCCGCAAGAGGTGAGTAGCGGTCAGTATTGGTTAGAGGAAGCGGCTAAAAATGGCCATAAAGAAGCAGCAGATCTGGTGGCTAAGTGGCAACAAGCTCAAACATTAATCACATCGCAAAAACAAGAGCAGCATAGTATTAAGCGTTATCAAGTATTGCTAGGAGTAGTGGTACTTGGTGCAATATTGCTCATTGTATTTGTATAATAATCAAGCACTCACTGATCGTGTTGTAAGGTTTTAGACTGGCTATTTAACGATGTCATGAGACAATAATTAGTAGACCATACGATTTTCTGCGCACTTAGTCACTAAGTTGTATGGCTTTTTTATGATTTACGGTAGAATTTATCAACGGTTGACTGTCTAACTTGTCATTTTATCTATCACAAAACTGGGCTTTTCCATGCCATCACCTTCTGTACCGCCTTCTACTGAGTCTGAGCCATCAGCAGCTCAAAAAGATTTTGATAACGATACGCTGGACAATCATACGCTAGATAACTATGCGTTAAGTAGTGCTGCGCCAATCAAACGCACTACTCGTATGCCACCTTGGTATTATCAGCTTGCTATCACGCTACTAAAGCCATTGTATCGCATGCAGGTTTGGCGTCGTTCGCGCAGTCGTGACAATTATCAACAAGAAGTTGCGCAGCGCTTTGGCAAGCAGTATCCACCGCGTCCGGTAACGAGCGATACTCGTAATGATAAAACAATTTGGTGTCATGCCGTCTCGCTAGGGGAGACCAATACAGTCGCGCCCTTGCTCGACGCTCTATTGGCACAAGGCTATAATATATGGCTAACCAACACCACACAGACGGGTCACGCGCGCGGTGCCAGTCGTTTCGCGGAGGAGATTGCTCAAGGTCGGATGAGTCACAGCTATGTACCAGTAGATACGCCCGCCGTTATCGAGACATTTTTGGCGCATGTACAGCCTGTCGCTGCGTTGTTTGTCGAAACTGAATTGTGGGCAAACATTTTAGCCACTTTATCGCAAAAAGACATTCCTAGCATTCTGGTAAATGGGCGACTATCGGCAGCATCTTTTACCCGCTATCAAAAAATAAGTGCCGTAAGTGCTAGCATGATGCAAAACCTCAGTTTAATCATCGCGCAAGATAGTGACTCTGCTAAACGCTTCCGGCAGTTGGGAGCAGATAGTGCGCAGATACGCGTTGCAGGCTCACTTAAATGGGTCATCAATACGCCTAAAACTACCAATTCCAAAAACGTCACTGATTCCAGACTAGCAACTGATAAGGTCGAAGAAGATGGTGCTAATAATAAACTGTCGAATCTGTCTGATTTGCAGTTTATAGACCGTCCAGTTTGGATAGCGGCGAGCACTCATAGCGGTGAAGAAAGTATGGCGTTAGCGCTGCACCAGCAGCTATTAGATATAGCGGAGCTGTCTACGACCCTACTTATCATCGTACCCAGACATCCTGAGCGCTTTGATGAGGTGGCAGAGCTCATTAGCGAAACAGGTTTGCAAATGGCAAGGCGTAGTCAGGACGAAGACATCACTACAAAAACGCAGGTTTATCTGGCTGATAGTATGGGTGAGCTGATGCGATGGTATGCACAAGCAGATGTAGCGCTTGTTGGTGGTTCTATCGTTGACATCGGCGGCCATAATCCTGTGGAGCCTATGAGTGTGGGCACGCCAGTACTTATGGGGCAGTATACTCAATCATGTCAAAGCGTCGTAGATAAGCTGGCAAGCGCTGGTGCTTTATATCAACCAAACAATCATTTTTATCAAGCAATCGACAGTGACGAGCATCTAATAAACGACTCTAAAAGCGATGATGAGATGATATATCAACAGCTACAGTTTTGGCTGGGTCATTTAGAGACTGCCAAACGAGCGGGACAGGCAGGTAAGCAGATGACCATTCAGGAGCAGGCAGTATTACCCCGTCAGCTAGCGATGATAGAAGAGACAATTGAAAAGTTTTCTAGCGTGTATCCTCAGGCCGACCAGCCATATCTCTAATCGTCGTTCACTCTTATTTTTATTAAGCGATCTGCTCTATGAATTGTATTTTGTTGCCTGCATCTGATATTGCACCGCCTTATGCACAGATTAACTCGCCTGTACAAATCGAACACATCAATAAGGTATTAAAGCTACAAGTTGGTGCGACGCTCAAAATCGGTCAGCTTGGTGGCAATCTTGGTACAGCAGTTATTGACGATATGTCACCTAGTAACATACAGCTACGTGAGGTACAGCTCGATACTCCGTCACCAGCCAAATTAGAGGTTACTGTGATTTTGGCATTGCCACGGCCTAAAGTACTACGGCGCTTGATCATGGACATGACCGCATTGGGTGTTTGTCATATTATTCTGATTAATAGTTACCGTACCCAAAAGAGCTATTGGCAAAGTCCGCTACTGATGCGGCTTGATGAATTTGTATTAGAAGGTCTGCAGCAAGGGGTCGATACGATAGCGCCGCGCATTTCTTTACAAAAACGTTTTAAACCGTTCGTCGAAGATCAGCTGCCCAGTCTGATTACTCATGACGCTATAATCGCTCATCCTTATAGCGATTTGGCCTTTTCGCAATATCTACAACAACTGCCTGTAGAGTCTATATCTTCTGCAAGAGTTCAGCGGCCAGATGTGGTTTGCATCGGAGCTGAAGGGGGCTGGGTTGATTATGAGATTGAACTGCTATGTAAGCAGGGATGCAAAGCAGTAAATATAGGCCCTCGAATCTTACGCACAGAAGCTGCTGTAAACGTGATTTTGGGTCAATGGCTAATATAAAATGAATAGAATAAAACTCTCTATAAACTGTACTTTTTGGGGGCAGAACCAGTCGAAATAATGTATTGATAATTAATCTCATTTCTATTAGTATATTGTTTCTGGTTTTTATCATTGTTTTAGCAGTATAAACGCCTACCTAATTGCTCATCATCTAAACTATCTCACTTATCTTTTATACTATTATGGAGAAGACCATGTCATCGAACGCGGTTGCTGAACGTCTGTCGCTAACTCGCCCTGTTAAGGCTACTTTATCTGTTGCTGTCTTTGGCATGATGATGGGTCTAGTGGGTTGTAATAACGCATCTACTCCAGCTGAAGACGCAGAGACGCAAACGCCGACAACTGAAGAGGCCACTAGTGATAGTACCGTAGCGACTTCAGGTGATGATCAAGTGGTGACGATTTATTCGTCACGTAATGAGCAGCTTATTAAGCCATTGTTAGACAAGTATACCGAAGAGACAGGCGTAAAAATCGAGCTGGTTACTGACAAGACGGGTCCATTAATGGCACGCTTACAAGCTGAAGGTCAAAACACACCGGCCGATATGTTATTGACGGTCGATGCTGGGAACTTATGGCAAGCAGCACAGCAAGGATTATTGCAGCCAGTCGCTTCTACGGTACTTGAAAGTAATGTTCCTGCTAAATACCGAGATCCAAAAGGTCAGTGGACAGGTCTGTCGCTACGTGCACGCACGATATTTTATGATCCAAGCAAAGTCAATGCTGATGAGTTATCGACGTATGCAGATTTGGCTGATCCAAAGTGGAAAGGTAAACTGTGCTTGCGTACCTCTAAAAAGGTCTATAACCAATCGCTTGTCGCTAGTATGATGGAGCATTTGGGCGAAGAAAAGACAGAAGAGGTTATTCGTGGATGGGTCGATAATCTAGCGACTGACGTATTTAGTGATGATACCAGTATGTTAGAAGCCATCGCTGCGGGTCAATGTGAAGTTGGTATTGCTAACAGTTATTACTATGGCCGTATACTTGATGAAAAGCCTGACTTCCCTGTCGAGATATTTTGGGCAAACCAAGGTACAACAGGCACACATGTAAACATCTCTGGCGCTGGCGTGACCACCAATTCAGACAATCCAGATGGTGCGCTTAAACTAATAGAATGGTTGTCTTCTGATGAAGCGCAAGGTATTTATGCCAGCTCTGACAAAGAGTACCCAGTAAAAGAAGGCGTTGATGAGTCAGACATGCTCAGATCTTGGGGCACGTTCAAACAAGACGATATCAATGTGCAAAAATTTGGCGAACTACAGACACAAGCAATCCAGATGATGGACAAAGCAGGTTATAAATAATCTGTTGCTAGGTTTAGTTTATACGCGTCTGACAGGGTAATATCTATATTATGACAATGACAAAAGCGTCTGCTAGTGAAGACAGTACTGTCAAAGATAGCCCTGCCAGTGTTACTCGTATTGTTCGTCAAGAGCGTATAGTCGGTAAGCGTGTTATTTCAAAATCAGTCTTAGGGCTGATTTCGTCGTTTATGCTCATCCCAATTTTAATTGTCCTTTTTGCTTGGACGCAGCCAGTTGCAGACATCTGGTCACATATGACAGATTATGTGCTACCGCAAGTCCTCAAAAATACGGCCATCTTACTGCTTATGGTGACCGTTATTGCTGGCAGTATTGGTACGACGTTGGCATGGATAACTAGCATGTACCGCTTTCCAGGACAGCGGTTTTTTTCGTGGGCGCTAATGTTGCCATTAGCCATGCCAGCTTATGTGCTAGCGTTTGTGACAGTGGGAATAGTTGATTTTAGTGGACCGTTACAGACGGGACTACGGGATTTGGGCATCAGCACTGTGATACCTTCAGTACGTAATGTTTGGGGTGCTGGGCTAATATTGTCATTGGCCTTTTATCCTTATGTGTATTTGCTGGCAAGGCAAGCGTTTTTATCTCAAGGTCGGCGTGCGATAGAAGCAGGTCAGATGCTGGGGCTTAGCCGCAGTCGAGTGTTGTTTCGCTTGGCTCTACCGCAAGCGCTGCCTTGGATTATCGGTGGGCTGTTGTTAGCGACCATGGAGACTTTGGCAGATTTTGGTGCCGTTTCGGTATTTAACGTCGATACCTTTACCACGGCTATTTATAAAGCTTGGTTTGGGTTTTTTAGTTTAACCACGGCAGCGCAATTGGCCGCTTTATTGATCGGTGTGGTATTTATTGTGGTATTGTTTGAGCAGTATTGGCAAGCAAGGCGTGGTAATGCAGTCACCCAAGGGAGCAATCGCCGCTTAGAGGCCAGTACACCTGCAAAGCTTACAATGACGCTGCTGTGTACGCTCATATTTTCAGTAGCCTTTCTCATACCGTTTTTACAACTGTCCTATTGGACAGCGACGAATTTTCGTCATGATTTCGATGCACGTTACATTGATTTTGTCACCAATAGTTTGATGATTGCCAGTATGACGACGCTACTTATTGCTTTGCTTGCTATCATCGTTGCATGGATTAAGCGTCAGTATTCTGACAAAACAACGAAGCTGATGACCACTTTAGCCAATTTAGGTTATGTCGTGCCAGGCACAGTACTAGCTGTAGGGGTTTTTATTCCGATTGCTTGGGTTGATAATCAACTGATCGCTATCGGAGTTACCTCAAAGCAAGTGCTATCAGGAAGTGTTATTGTCATGCTACTTGCGCTCTCAACCCGCTTTATGACGGTCAGTTTCCAGCCTATCGACCGTCAGCTACAGCGTTTGACGGTCAATCAAGAGGCGGCTGCAAAGCTGCTCAGTGATAGTCCATTACAGCGCTGGCGTCAGGTGGTATTGCCGATACTCAAACCAGGCATGTTGACCGCTTTGTTAATGGGTTTTGTAGAAGTCATGAAAGAGATGCCGATTACGCTTATGACGCGCCGACAGGGCTGGGATACGCTGGCAGTACGTGTGTTTGAGATGACTAGTGAGGGGATGTGGGCAAGGGCTGCGTTACCAAGCTTACTTATCGTACTTGTCGGACTGATTCCAGTATGGATATTGCTACGTCAAAGTGACAAAAATAGCTAGCGTAGTCATAGTACGTGAAATCTACTATATCGTCATTCTGATTTAACGTACTATGTCTTGTAGCGTACTATATATAGCTATGTTCAATTGACATTCATCATTACTTTTATCGTATTACTTATTTTATCTCTATCGCTCATTGGTAACATCTATGCATACCGACCTGATCAAAGACTCAGCAGACCGAACAGATCACTCCAAACCAAAATTTACTGGCAAAAAAGTCATGCCTACCAATACTCGGCAAGCTTCTACCTGTGCAGTTATTACGCCGCAGTCCAAGCAGCATGAATCGATAGAGATGCATGATAAGCCTTATCTTAGTGTGAGAGGCTTAGTTGTCGGTTATGATAATACCACTGTCGTTGATAAAATGTCTTTAACGCTGCAGCAAGGTGAGATTGGTTGCTTCTTGGGCTATAGTGGCTGCGGTAAAACCACAGCGTTACGTGCCATCGCTGGGTTAGAGCCTACGCGCCAAGGCTTTATTAGCTTAAATGGTCAGAGGCTAACAGAACAGACAGCACGTACATCTTTTGCCGTTGCACCAGCTAAGCGCGGCATGGGAATGGTGTTTCAAGACTATGCATTGTTTGGGCACCTAAGTGTGGCAAAAAATATTGCTTTTGGTCTGAACAGTTGGTCAGCCGCTGACAAAAAAGCACGCGTGACTGAGATGTTAGATCTGGTTGAGTTAAATGAGCATGCCAACAAGCGTCCAAGTGAGCTTTCAGGTGGTCAGCAGCAGCGAGTTGCTCTAGCACGTGCCTTAGCGCCCAAGCCCCAATTATTGTTACTTGATGAGCCATTTTCAAATCTTGATGTAGTACTGCGCGAATCACTGGCGATGAATGTACGTGATATTCTTAAACGTACCAACACCACAGCGATACTGGTAACTCATGATCAAAACGAAGCCTTTGCGATTGCAGACAAAGTAGGGGTGATGCACAGAGGTAAGCTGGTACAGTGGGCCACGCCAAGTGAGCTATACCATGAGCCAATCAGTCCATTTGTTGCTGAGTTTGTTGGTGAAGGAGCCATGATAGATGGCATCATTAAAGAGGGACATGTCGAGACCGCGCTTGGTGATATCTATCGGCGTATGGAGGTCTATGATGAACTGGGGCAGCCGCAGTATTGCGAGTATGACTATCCTAATGGCACGCCGATCAAAGTATTGGTGCGTCCTGATGATATCATTCACGATGATGACAGTACGCAGACGGCATTAGTCGTTGGACGTGTGTTTCGCGGTGCCAACTATCTATATCGTTTGCAACTCGATGATGGGCAGACGGTTTTATCCTTAGTCGCAAGTCATCATAACCATGAGATTGGGTCGCATATTGGCATACTACCTTTGTTAGAGCATGTGGTCGTGTTTGATGAAAAAGAGATCAATGCTACTACTTGGTCAGAATATGATAGGTCATTTATAGATTAAGAAATAAGAGCATAATCGATACTGATCAATATTCCAATGAAACAATATTTTCAATGCGATAAGAGAGCTACAACAAAACGGCTATTAAAATTAAGTTTTGCGAGTCGCCATTATATGCAAATAACGACCGAGCCATTTATAAGGCTCTTGTTGTGAGTAGCGTAGCTCCATTCTAATGACTGCGTCAGGGTCGTTATGTCCGCCACGCTTTAATGGTGCATAGTCATGAAACACGCGCAGACCACTCTCTGATATGATTTGATACTCATGTTGTTGTAACCATGAAGCTACTTCCTGCTTGGCAACAGGATAATTGGGCGTCAAACTTTTGTTATTGTCCGCTTGATAGTCAGCCTTATCAAGTAAGGTGTCAAGCAAATTAAAATTACCCATGATCAAGTTTCGGTAGTCAAAGCTTGCTGGATTATAAAAACATAATGACAAGACGCCATCAGTCGCCAGCTGCTGATCAAAGAAATCCATCACTGCTCTTGGGTCTGCAAGCCACTCAAGTAGCGCATGACACAGTATGACATCAAATTTATCTGTAGAGTCTGTCGTTAGTTTATCTGACCCTAGTTTAGCTTCAAGCGCCTGATAGGGACAGACACACCATGTTATATCGAGGTTTTTACCAGTCTGTTCTGCATTTGCTCTGGCTTTGTCGATCATGTTAGCAGATATGTCATTGATGACGACTGTATGACCTTGAATAGCAAGTTCTGTTGCAATCTGGGCAAGCCCAGCGCCTACATCTAAAATACGCAATGGTCGTCCCAGCTTTTGACTCAGCTGTTCGACATAACCAAAGATGTCACGGCGTAAGACAGCCAGACGGATATCACCCTTTAAACCACCATACACCTTTTTTTCAAAATGATCGGCAATCGCATCGAAGCTGCGGTCGGTACGTTCATCGTTTAGTGCTGTCAATTGATTGTCATCATTTATCATTACTTTTGAGTCTGCTATTTATTGATGTAGAAGGTGATGTTTTATGGATATATCAATCGTTAATGGCTTTATCGTCGTCTATTAATCACCCATTTGAATACCAGTTTTGCTAAGGTGATAATGACAAACACCACGACAATAAACACCCAAATACCATTGCCTTGTAAGTTGTCTTGGTAGGCTTGTGCTAAGTAACCAGATAATACCATCGCAATCAGTAATGAGCCCCAGCGCACAAAGGGTAGCGCACGATAATGATGGTTTGGAAAGCTGACAGCATAGTCACTAGAAAAACTGTACAGTATCATAGCCAAAATCCAGACAATAACAAGGATGATATCCATAACAATAAATGCCTATTTTATAAGGATTAATAAGAAAGATTATAACAAGGACTTATAATATAAAGGGGTAGTGTAACGAGTAGAAATTTTTTGTCTACCATAACCTTAATTTTCATGTCGTCAGCGTCACATTCTAGTCTGTATGCACGCATCAGATATGGGCAATTAACAAATAATTGTGTGACAGCAGATTACATGGTTTTAAGTAGCTTTTCATCACCGTTTACGGTATAAACAATAAGGTATAAGAGATAACAATAGTTATGTTATCTTTATATAAAGTAGGTTTTGGTCAACTGCCAAGGACGTGGACGTCTGACAATTTTCGCTTTATCACTGCTAAGGATAGCAATTATGTCTAAATTTGAATCCAATCATAATAAAGATAGCAAGATCGCTCCAGTCACTTCTATGGGTGTTCAGCAAACAAACTCTATTAGTATCTCAACAAAATCATCCAAACCAACTATGGTGAGATGCATGCTATCAGTCGCCGTAGCAAGTAGCTTATTATTAATGGCCGGTTGCGGAGACGATGACACCACGATCACCACTGAGTATATTACATCCGTTCAGACTATTAACACATTTAATAAAGCACAGATAGATGGTGGTTTTGGTCTAAAGAACACTGCAACACCTGCTGCAAAGTGTGACATCAAAATAGAAAAAGTCAGCTATCCGACAGTGGGAGCTGCAGGCGAGCGTACCAATGCAACAGCGGCGCTAATGTTGCCAAGTGGTGATAGTGCCGACTGTCAAGGCGATCGACCTGTATTGCTCTATGCTCATGGCACCACTACTGAAAAAACCTATGATTTTAGTCAAGTAGGTAATCCGCAAAATCCGGCAGGATCAGAGGCAACCCTTATAGCAGCAAATTTTGCGGCGCAAGGTTATATCGTGGTCGCGCCCAACTATGCTGGCTATGATGATTCTGAGCTTGATTATCATCCTTACCTAGTTGCAGATCAACAGTCGACTGATATGGTTGATGCCCTAGATAGCGCGCGTGTGATAATCAAAAAGCAGCAGCGTAGCAATGATACTAAGTACACCAATATCGACGACTCTGGCGAACTGTTTATTAGTGGTTATTCGCAAGGTGGCTATGTGGCCATGGCCGCAGCAAGGCTATTGGAGCAACAAGGCAAATCTGTAACAGCGATAGCGCCATCATCAGGACCTTACGCTTTGGCAGCTTTTGGCGATACTATATTTTCAGGCAACGTCAATATCGGCGCGACTCGGTTTGCACCGCTACTGGCAACAGGACTACAAAAGAAGTATAAAAACATCTATCAAAATAGCACAGATATCTTTACGACAAACTATTCAAACACTCAGCTACCAAGCTTATTGAGCTTTGGAGAGCTGGTCGCGGCTAACAAGCTGCCAGATAACGCATTGTTTGAGGATAATCCCGAAAACAACCCTACACTTGATATGTTACGGCCACCGACTGTCCCGTTTGCGTTCTTAGGATTTGCCGATGATAACTATCTTATCAAAACGGATTTTCGCACCACTTATGTAGCCGATGCGCTACAAAACCCTGATAGCCTGATAGCTAAAACGGGTGTACTTCCAGCAGACAGTCCACAAAACAACTTACGTAAAGCCCTAAAAGCTAATGATCTACGCGGTTATATTCCCAAAATACCAACGCTAATATGCGGTGGTAATCAAGATCCAACCGTATACTATGACCTAAATACAGGCTCTATGTCGGCGATACTGCAACAAGCGAGTATGAGTCCTGCCGCCAGTCTAAACATTACTGTATTAGATGTGGACGCAACCAATGACGATGATCGCGATCAAAACACAGTGTTATCGATCGGCAGTGCTGCTATGAGCAACGCTTGGATGAATACAGATACAATCGATAATATCCAAAATAGATTTGCCACGACTTTGACGGCAGTTCAGAATCAAGCTATTGCAGATGCGCAGTCAGCAGGAGTCACCGACCCAGAGTTACTAGCACAAGCAGCAAGTGCTGCGGTACTAGCCAGCTATCATGGCGGATTAGCCAGTGCCTCTTGTACTCAAGCTGCGCGTGAGTTCTTTGAGCAAAACTTTAGACAATCATAATAGGACGCACGTAATAGATTTGTTCACACGTAGACGATGAATAAACGATGATAAAAAACGCATAAAAACTGCATCTACTTAGGTGTGGTTTTTTTGTTTTATCGTTAAAAAACAAATACTATTATGAACGCTCAAACGGCATTTTTACTAGATTTTAATGACCGTGAAATACCCCTAAATCAGCAAATTTGTGCTAAAATAGCTTCTTTTATTAAACCTTAAAACTATCACCGTTTTCCTACTATTTTGCACGCCTGATGGTGCTTTTTATAGTCTGCCTGTTGTTAATATTGACGCTTTTATGCGCCTTTATTTTTGTATGATTATGAGTGTCTTCAACTGTGTTAAATGCTAGAAAAAGAATGTGAGTGAAGGAGTGTATATGAGCGACTCGATCAGTCCTATTGCCATCGTGGATGAATTAAAGCAATCCTATTTGGATTATGCGATGAGCGTGATCGTCTCGCGCGCGCTGCCTGATGTGCGTGATGGGTTCAAACCAGTACACCGCCGCGTGATGTACGCCATGCACGTACTGTCTAATGATTATAATAAGCCTTATAAGAAGTCAGCGCGTGTGGTCGGTGACGTCATTGGTAAATATCACCCACACGGTGATAGTGCGGTTTATGATGCGATTGTACGTATGGCGCAGGATTTTAGCTTGCGTTATCCAATGGTTGATGGCCAAGGTAACTTTGGTTCAATCGATGATGATCCTCCGGCCGCTATGCGTTATACCGAAGTACGTATGACCAAGCTTACCCATCAGATGCTTGCTGATTTGGATAAGGACACAGTTGATTGGGAAGATAACTACGATGGCTCTGAGCGCATGCCAAGCGTCTTGCCTGCGCGTGTTCCTAACTTGCTCGTTAATGGTGCGACAGGTATTGCGGTTGGCATGGCAACCAACATGGCACCGCACAATTTAACTGAAGTCATCAATGCATGCTTGGTTTATGCAGATAACCCACAAGTCTCAGCTGAAGAATTGATGACGCATATCTCAGGTCCTGACTTTCCTACAGGTGGTATTATCTACGGCCGTGCAGGCATTTTAGATGCTTATCGTACGGGTAAAGGCCGTCTGCATGTACGCGGTCGTTATATCATCGAGCCAATGAGCGATACAGGTGTTAACCGTGACCGTGAACGCATTGTGTTTACCGAAGTTCCTTATCAGACTAATAAAGCAAAACTTATTGAACGTATTGCAGAGCTTGTCCGTGACAAAAAAATAGAGGGCATAAAAAAATAGAGGGCATTACTGAGATACGTGACGAGTCTGATAAAGAAGGTATGCGTATTGCTATTGATTTGCGCCGCGGTGAGACTGCTGAAGTTATCGTAAATAACTTGTTTTTACAAACGCCGCTGGAATCAAGCTTTAGTATCAACATGGTGGCACTTGACAATGGTCAGCCAAAATTACTGACCTTGCGTCAGCTGATTGCTGCTTTTGTACGCCATCGTCAAGAAGTGGTGACACGTCGTACGATTTATGAGCTAAATAAAGCCCGCGTACGAGGTCATTTACTCGAAGGTCTAACCGTTGCACTAGCGAATATTGATGAGATCATTGCCGCTATTAAAGCGTCTGCAAACCGTGGTATGGCACGTGAAAGCTTACTCAATAAAACGTGGGGCTCAGGCAGTGTCGTTGCGATGCTAACTGCTGCTGGTAGTCAGTCAGTACGACCAGAGTTTATTGAGGGTGAAGATCCAAAAGCGCCGTTTGGTTTAATCGAAGAGCAGAGTCAAGGTGAGCAGCATTATCGTTTATCACTTGAACAGGTCAATGCAATTCTAGATATGCAGTTGCATCGTCTGACAGGTCTTGAGCAAGACAAACTGACCGAAGAATATCAAGATCTATTACGTGAAATCGCACACTTAGAGTCTATCCTTGGCGACTTTGATAAGCTGATGACCATCATCTCCAATGAGCTAATTGAAATCCGAGATAACTTTGGTGATGAGCGTCGTACTGATATCATCGACTCACGTACTGATTTTAACCGTGAAGATCTTATTCCTGAACAGACCGTCGTCATGACTGTGTCACGCACAGGCTACGCTAAGACTCAGCCGATTGATGATTATGTCGCGCAAAAGCGCGGCGGCAAAGGTAAGTCTGCAACCGCGATGAAAGAAGATGATGTGATTGATCATTTAGTCGTGACCTCGACGCATGCAACCGTACTGTGCTTTACTGATACTGGACGTGTCTTTAGTTTACGGGGTTTTGAAGTACCTATTGCTAGTCGTGGCTCTCGTGGTCGTCCTCTGGTCAATCTGATCGGTCTAAACGGTGATGAAACGGTGACGACTATTTTACCAATACCGCAAACCACGTCCGAGGTAACTGGCCATTTTGTATTCTTTGCCACAGCCAATGGGACAGTGAAACGGGTAGAGCTTGAGCAGTTTGCTAGCATTCGCTCTAATGGTCTGATTGCAGTTGGTTTAGATGACGGTGACAAATTAGTAAGCGCGCGCATTACTAATGGTAGCCAAGAGGTCATGCTGTTTGCCTCAAGTGGTAAAGCCATCCGTTTTGATGAAAACGATGCACGTTCGATGGGCCGTACAGCAAAAGGTGTCCGCGGTATGCGTCTCGCTGATGATGAGTTTATCAAGTCGTTAGTTGTCATTGAAGATGACGTACGTGAGATTCTAATCGCTTGTGAAAATGGCTTTGGTAAGCGTACCTTTATTGATGAATTTAATACTCAAAATCGCGGCGGCGGCGGTGTTATCGCCATCAAGACCAGTCAGCGTAATGGCGCTTTAGTACGTGCTACCAAGGTTGAGCCTGAAGATGATATTATCCTAATCTCAGACAAAGGTACGCTTGTACGTACGCCAGTAGAACATGTTGCAAGTGCGGGCCGTAATACCCAAGGTGTGACGCTTATTCGGTTATCTAAAGATGAAAAACTGGTGGCAATGGCACGCGTTGAGCACGAAGAGAGTGACAATGAGCTGATTGATGCAATGAAACAAGATGGAACGTTTGAGTCAGAGGAGCAAGTGGATACAAGTAGTACAACTGATGATACAGCGAATACTGACATAAGCGAGTCTATTGACATTGCAAATGACCATACATTGGGTGACAGTACAGCAAATGATAGCAATGACGTTATCGATGAAGAATAAGTGGAACGAATGAATGTCTAGTTGAATAGCTTTTTGGTTTAGTTCTTTGTAACTTTTCTACAAAAAAGCCTCTGACGTTATCGTTGGAGGCTTTTGTTTGTTTTTATATATTCTAAGTTTTCTATCAATCATGCCCATAAAGTTCTATTTTTTAAGGCTACTGTTATGCTTACGACCAATCAAACTTTTCAGGGAACCGTTGCATCGGTAATATCAAGTTTTTTATTTGCATTTATGTTCTTGTTTGGGTTGTTTATGATGCCCTTATCAGGTACACAGGTAGCATCATGGCGTGTACTAATGATGCTATTGAGTCTGGTATTATTGGTCAGTTTTACCAAGCAGTGGCAGCACGTTTTTGATTATCTAAAAACTTTAAAGACCCCGAAAGATTGGTTGTTATTCATACTACCAACACCAATACTCGGTGGGCAGATTTGGCTATTTATGTGGGGACCTGTCAACGGTTATGGTCTTGATGTAACTTTGGGTTATTTTCTATTGCCACTCATTATGATAGTAATTGGGCGTTTTTTTTATCATGAACGTATGAGTATCCTACAATGGGTGGCAGCGCTATGTGCAGCGATGGGGGTTGGTTATGATATATTTCAATACGGCTCAATATCATGGGTGACCTTGTTTGCATGTTTGGGTTATCCGCCATATTATCTACTACGGCGTAAACTGGCAGTACCGCCCGTCACTGGCTTATTGTCTGATCTTGCTTTATTAACGCCTGTTGTATTAATTATGCTTTATGTCAGCGGTGGTTTTAGCGTTGCGATACAGACCAGTAAATTTTGGTATCTGTTACCGTTGCTTGGCGCTTTTAGTGCGCTTGCAATGTCGCTCTCTATGGTTGCTAGTAGTAAACTGCCTGTCTCATTATTTGGCGCGCTAAGCTATCTTGAGCCTATGCTGTTGTTTGTATTTTCTATTACGATATTGGGTCAAAGTCTTCATGAAGGCGGCTCTTTATTTATGTATGGTATGATTACTTTGGCGTTAATTTTTATGATTATGGAAAGTGGCTTGGGTTACGTAACGCGGCGCCGTGACAATCGACTCCATGGCTACAATGAACCACAAGTGGGCGGCTTTCCTCCACGTCGCCGTCTGATAGATCGCCGCATAGATGGTGTGCTAAAAGCCCATCGTTTTCGCAGAATTAGAAAGTATCAAAGTAAAATAGATAAAATGCAGCGAAAAATAGAGCGGTTAGATGCAAAGTAAGCAGTTCTTAAGAATCAGAATTGACGGGTCAGTTGAGTAGATATATTGCTTATATAGCTTGACTTTGACATAATATCGTCATGACGTAAGTAAGATAAAGTTAAAGTATTTGTCTTAGTATGGTACGACAATAGTATTGTACGATAATCCTATAAACAAAAGCCTCCGACGTAAGACG
>NZ_LNUO01000126.1:0-5647 GCF_001462175.1 Psychrobacter sp. ENNN9_III | reverse complement strand
CCGAAAATTTTATATAGCAGCCGACGTAGACGTCGGAGGCTTTTGTTTTTTTTTAAAACTGCCAAGGAAGCGCTCTAATTTTTAAGGCTGTTATTATGTTCCCTACCAACCAAACGTCGCAGGGCACGATCATCGCGGTAGCTGCAAATTTTTTATACTCGTTATTGTTTTTGTTTGGATTGATTATGCAGCCGCTATCAGGCACGCAGGTTGCCTCGTGGCGTGTGCTCATGATGTTATTTAGTTTAGTGCTCCTGATTAGTGTATTAAAGCAATGGCAACATATTTTTGATTATCTAAAGACGCTAAAAACAGCGAAAGAGTGGTTTTTGTTTATTATTCCCACGCCTATTTTAGGTGCACAAATTTGGATATTCATGTGGGCACCAGTGAACGATCTTGGTTTGGAGGTGACTTTAGGCTACTTTTTATATCCTATGATTATGATCATAGTTGGTCGGTTTTTTTATCATGAAAGCATGAGCCGGCTGCAGTGGGTTGCGATAATTTTTGCAGGAGCAGGTATTGCTTATGATATTGTCCAATACGGGGCAATATCTTGGGCGACATTGTTCGTCTGCTTGGGGTATCCGCCTTATTATTTGCTACGTCGAAAAATGGCTGTGCCGCCTATTACAGGTCTTATCTCTGATCTTGTCTTGCTATTACCCATCGTCTTGGTCGCACTTTATATGAATGGCGGTTTTGAACTGGCCATATCTACCAATAAGCTTTGGTATTTTTTGCCGCTATTGGGTGTGATCAGTACTGCTGCCATGTCATTGACTATGGTAGCCAGTCAAAAATTGCCAGTCTCATTATTTGGGACGTTATGCTATCTTGAGCCCATATTCTTATTTATATTTTCTGTCACTATTTTGCATCAAAGCGTTGAGGAGGGTGGCTCTTTATTTATGTACGGCATGATCTTTGTTGCGTTATTGATTATGATTATGGATAGTGGACTTGGTTACTTAGCACGCCGTCGTGACAACCGTCTACATGGTTACAACGAACCACAAGTTGGCAGTTTTCCACCACGTCGCCGTTTAAAGAATCGCCGTATCAAAGGTGTCTTGGCTGCGCATCGGTTTCGTAAGATTAGACGTTATCAATCCAAAATGAATAAAATCTCACATAAAATTGATCAGCTATATTCAAGATAGTCCATAAAGATACGAGATATAAAACTGACCACACAGCCATTGCTTTTGACTGTTATTGGATGATCTGGCTGTATTAAAGCATGGCTAAGTGCGCTATCATCGATAGCATCAATAAGTTACTTTGTTTAATTTACCACTTATCATTAGGATGAATTCATGTTACATCTGCATCATTTAGAGAACTCACGCTCGTTTCGTATTATATGGCTTTTAGAAGAGTTAAACGTAGACTACCAGCTCACCTGTTATGAGCGTAACAAAGCTTACCGTGCGCCTGATAGCCTAAAGAAAATCCATCCACTCGGCCATACTCCTATCTTAGAGGTGAACGGGCGTGCGCTGGTCGAATCAGGGTTCATCATTGAGTATTTACTTAAGCATTATGATAAAGAACAGCAATTCAAACCTACTGATAATAATGAAGAGGCGTGGGAAGCTTATACTTTTTGGCTGCACTTTGCCGAAGCATCAATAATGCCGCTATTGGTCATGCGTTTGGTATTTACGAAAGTGGTCGAAAAATCACCAATGCTTATCAAGCCTGTGAGTAAAAGCATTCGTAAGCAAGTCGAAAACAATATGATCAATGATAGTCTGACAACGATGCTAAACATGATGGAGCAGCAACTACAGCACAATCATTGGTTTGCAGGCGAAGCCTTTAGTGCTGCAGACATTCAAATGCATCTTGTGGTCGTCGCTACCAATGCAGGAAGTGGGCTCGACAAAGTAAAATACGCCAACATACTAAATTGGTTAAAGCGCTGTGAAGCGCGTGCAGCTTTCAAGCAAGCTGAAGCCAAAGGTGGCCGTGTCCAGTTTTAGGACCACTAAATATATCAGTGCGCTCATGGATGCTATGTATTCATATGTTGATTGTGTTTAGGGCATGTTCATTTTAATATGTCCTATGCATAAATAGCCCTATAAAAGGTAAGATAATGACAGACCCTAATAACTTAAATAAACCCTCTAATTCCGATAAAGATCAGCTTGCACAGCAGCAGCTTGCTTCTCAGCAAGTAACCGTTAAAGCGTGGTCGCAAAAGATATTAGTCGTTTTATTATGTATAGCCAGTTTTTACGGGGGTTGGAAGTCACACGAATCTAGCATGGTCAACCAATGCTTTGCTAATGGTGGCCAAGTCGTTGAAGGTGATAAGACCATTCTTTGTAAATCATCATAACTTCTTATTAAATATGAATGAATTTTGTGATGAATGACGACCTATGCTTCAATTAACCTTCTTAGGAACCTCAGCAGGCGTACCGACTAAGCAGCGCAATGTCACTGCGTTAGCGATTGAGTGCCTTAATCCGTATCTATCAGGATCTAATCAACAGCAGAGTAAAAAATCGCGTCCGTGGTTATTAATCGACTGCGGTGAAGGCACGCAGCAACAACTGCTCCATACCAAACTATCACTACATCAGCTTACCGCTATTTGTATTACTCATGTGCACGGCGACCATTGCTATGGTTTGCCAGGATTGCTCGCTAGTGCTGCCATGTCAGGACGTAAAGAGGCGCTGACGCTCATCGCACCCAAAGCCATTAGCAAACTACTAGATGCTGTAATACTAGCTACTGAGTTGCATTTGCCATTTGCCATCGATTTTATGGTAATTGAAGATTTGCAGTCTCAGCTAGATAGTGAAAATAAAGGTCAGGTAAATTTTAGCTTAGACAAGCAACAACAGCTAGCGATAGATATCCATTCTCTATCACACCGTGTGCCATCCTATGGTTTTGGTATCACTCAGACTATCAGTCGTCGCACGCTCAATACCGACAAGTTGCTAGCAGCTGGTATTCCAGCTAGTAAGGTGTGGGGAAGGTTGCAGCAAGGTGAAGATGTTACAACTGAGGACGGTAAGCAGTTACGCTCAGCAGATTATGTCAATAATGATGAGCAGCATACAAGAGTAGTCGTAGCAGGTGATAATGATACGCCAAGTCTTTTAACTTCAGCGCTACGAGATGCGGATTTATTGGTGCATGAGGCGACTTATACCAATGAAGTCTTGGCTAAGATTCAAGCCAAAAATCCAGATTTTGACCCCATGCATAGTAGTGCGCAGCGAGTTGGCAAGTTTGCTCAAGATATTGGCCTACCTAATCTCATTTTGACACATTTTAGTGCGCGCTATCAGGGTTTTGATAATCCAAATAGCACGATGCCTAATATGGGGCATATCCGTCTAGATGCCGAAAGCGTTTATCAAGGTAATTTATGGCTGGCTGAAGATTTTGCGCAATATAGGGTAGATGGTGCAGTAGAAGTAGTTGAAGGTCAAGCAGACAGCCGCGTGCAGTATGTAGGATCTGCACGAGACAGCAAATGAGTTAAGACTGACTATCTGCAGCAGCCAATTGAGATTGCCCTATCCAATAACGACTAAACTGATAAGCCACACGCCCTGAACGGCCACCACGCTCTGATGCCCAACGCAGTGCCGCCGCTCTAGTGGTCTCATTAAGTTCCTTATCAAGCGCTTCGTCAACCGCTTTATCATTACTATTGTTATCACTATTAGCATTCATAACATCGCTAGTAATTCGTGCTGGCTGCAAGCTTAGATAATGCTGAACAATCTGTAAATACGTTTGCTGATTCATAGGATAAAACGACAACCATAAACCAAAGCGATCAGATAGCGATACGGTCTCGTCAATGGTTTCATAAGGATTGACCTCATCGGTGTTTCCATCATAAATATTGACGTTGTCTTTCATCAGCTGAGGCAATAGATGTCGACGATTACTGGTCGCATATACCAATAGTTTATCTTGCTCAGAATCGAGCGAACCATCCAATACGCTTTTTAGCGTACGATAGCTTTCATCCTGACCGTTAAATGCAAGATCATCACAGTACACTACATAGCGACTACCACAGTCAGCAGGTAGCTCATTGATAGCTGCGCGAATCTTGTCTAATACCAACAAATCATCGCGAGCAATCTCAATAATGCGTAAGCCTTCGCTATGATAGGCTTGCAGTAACGCTCGAATCAGTGATGATTTACCTGCGCCGCGTGTCCCAGTCATCAATACGTGATTGGCTGGATAGCCTTTAAGAAATTGACGTGTGTTTTGTACCAGCTTTGACTTTTGAGAGTCGATACCATGCAAGTCATCCAAACTCAAAAATAAGTTAACCGCCAACGGTTCTAAATGTCCGGTGCGTCCACCAACCCAGCGATACGCCAGCTGTGCAGGATCAATTTTGATAGTAGGGGTCACGTGCTCTGCTAAATATTGACTTAATAAGTCCAATAAAGGGGCAGGTAGGGCGTAATCAGTGGACAACTTATTAGCGAACGAATTGGTTGATTGGGACATAATGACTCTAATAATTCAGGTTACGTTTCATTTAGTTTATAACAGTTCTATAAGGGCTTGGTTGTACCATGAAAAATAGTGCCAGCAATCTGTCTACAATACAAGCGATAAAGCTAACCTTGCGTAGGCAAGCGGAAGAGCTACTACCAAAATTAAATACTGTGCTAACAAAACTAGGCTATTATGAGATAGCTCATCAACGTATTAGCCAGCAAAATAATGACCAAAAGCAGCAGCTCAAAACAACCAGCTATCAAGGGCTAACGCGTGCGCTCCATTCGCAGTTTGGTTGTGTCATGATTAAGTGGGAGCTTAGTCAGCATAGTAATCATGAGTTGTCTACCTTACAAACTGAAGTTGCGGTCTTAAACGCTGTCAGTATTTTACAGTTAACTGAGGCTCAGAACATTCCTCAAACTATCGTACCCCCAGTATTAGCTTTCGAAACTGTATATATGGAATTTTTAGAGCAAATATGGCAGCTTAATCTCCTTGCTATGCCTTACTACGAGAATGGTAGCTTGGCACAGCAGTTAAGTAATGAGGAGTATTCATCATTAAGTGATAAGACAAAACAGCAACTCATAAACCAGATCGCGCATCTAATAGCCAATATTCATAGAGCTGGCTGGCTGCACAATGATATTAAGCCGAGTAATGTTTTGCTAGATAATTTTTTACCGAATAGTGCGGATAATAGCATCATCATGCCCAGTTTATTGCTGACTGATTTTGCGTTAGCAGAGAATATTGATAAGCCCAGCGTAGCAAACCCTGCAGGCACGCCAGCTTATCTTGCACCTGAATGCTGGCAAGGGCAGGGCGCAACGGTACAAAGTGATATTTATGCATTTGGAATAATGTTGTATGAGGTATTAACGGGCAATAGGCCATTTCAGTTAAATTCTCAAAGTTGTGAACCGCTAAAAAATTGGGCAATTCAGCATTGTCAGCAGTCTATCCCAACCTTGCCACCAGAGTATCAGGGCTATCAGAGAATTATTAATAAGGCTTTGGCGAAGCGAGTAGAGAGGCGGTATCGGAATATGAGTGAGATATTAGAAGATTTGGAAAGTGTCTAAGTCAAAAAATAAATTCTAGACACAAAAAAACCTGCTAAAAAGCCCGCGGGGGG
>NZ_LNUO01000125.1:0-18992 GCF_001462175.1 Psychrobacter sp. ENNN9_III | reverse complement strand
GGGGGGCCTTTGGGGAGTACCTGCTAAAAAGCAGGTTTTAATATTTGGTCTAAGATGTACTATCCAAAAATGGTGGGGCTGGAGAGACTCGAACTCTCACACCTTGCGGCGCCAGAACCTAAATCTGGTGCGTCTACCAATTCCGCCACAGCCCCATTATCAAAACTTTATCATCAAAGGTGTTTAGATTCAAATACCATCTAGATAAATAACTGATTCGGTAGTGCGTCTCAGTGGTTGGCTATTATATAGAGTTTAAATAGTTTGGCAACCCCTTTTTGCAAATAATTTTAAATTAATCACAATTTTTTTTACTTGTATGTATAAATGCTTGATTTCACTATGACTTTCAAATCAGGCTTTTTCAAATACGTAGTGTTAAATCCACTTTTGAACCTGATCAATTATTATTACTCTTCTGATTGTTTCTCTGAGGAATCAATATCGAGCAGCTGGAGTTTACGGGTTAAAGTATTACGTCCCCAGCCTAGTAAATTGGCTGCCGTAATCTTTTTGCCGCCACTATGAGTAAGCGCTGCATTCAGTAATACGCGTTCGAAATCAGGTGTTGCTGTCTGTAAAATATCGGTTTCACCCGCCTGTAGCGATTCTTTCGCCCAGTCTGCTAGCAACTCTTGCCAAGTTAATGTCGCAACTGAGTAGGAGGTAGGCTTCAAAGGCCGCATTATGTCATTATGATGAAGGTCGTTATCATAAACATCATTATGTGGTTGATTAGATTGTTGCTGCAAAGAATGATTATGATTATCCAAGAGCTCAGGTGGTAAATCTTCAATCAAAACCGTGTCACCAGTTGCCATGACCGTCAGCCATAAGCACACGTTTTCGAGTTGACGTACGTTGCCTCGCCAGTCAAATGCTTGCATGAGGTGCAGTGCTTGGGGGTGCAGTTGCTTTGGTGCAGTGTTCATTTGCTCAGCGGCGCGCTGCATAAAGTGTGCGGTCAGAGCAGGGATGTCCTCACGGCGTGAGCGCAGTGGTGGTAATGGCAGGCGAATGACGTTTAAGCGATAAAATAAGTCTTCACGAAACTTGCCTTGCTGTACAAGATGCTCTAGATTTTGATGAGTCGCAGCGATAATACGTACATCGACCTTGATAGGCTGCTGTCCGCCAACGCGATAGAACTCTCCATTTGCCAATACCCGTAACAAGCGTGTTTGTGTACTAAAGGGCATGTCACCGATTTCATCCAAAAACAGTGTGCCACCATTCGCTTGTTCAAAACGTCCTTGTCTACGCGTGGTAGCGCCTGTAAAAGCGCCTTTTTCGTGCCCGAATAGCTCAGACTCTATCAAATCATGGGGGATGGCTGCCATGTTAAGCGCGATAAAAGGCTCTTGCTGCCTTGGTGAGTGCTGATGTAGAGCGCTTGCGACCAGCTCTTTACCTGTACCTGACTCGCCTGTAATCAGTACGGTGATAGGAGAATGCGCCAGTCGCCCAACGGCTCGAAAGACCGTTTGCATAGCTTGTGACTGGCCAATAATACCATTGAAGCCATTATTAGCTTGCTTATTAGTCTTGTCTGTATCTAAAGATTCGTTTTCTACTGAGCTATTAAAGCGGTCCATTGGTTTGGTTTTTGGATGCAACTTGCCTTCTTTTTCTGCCTGAGCTTTGACATCGGTTTCGGCTTGTTTATTAGTTATCTGGTTAATCGGCTGATAGTTAATGGCTTTATAAATCGTTGCGACTGCTTCATCCAAATCAAAGGGTTTAGGCAGATACTCAAAAGCTCCCGTCTTATAGCTGTCAATGGCAGAGCTGATGTCCGAATGAGCAGTCATAATGACCACGGGCAGCTGAGGAAAATGCTTATGTACCCAATCACTAAATGATAAGCCATCCATCATCGGCATACGGATATCGGTTAAAATTACATCCGGCAACTGCGTCGCTGATGCGTGCTGTTGTAAGATATCATTAAGCTGAGTCCACGCCGCCTGTGCTTGCGTAAAGCTGACAACCATAAAGCCAGCGTCTTCAAAAGTATCAGCCAGTATCAATCGCAATGCTGCGTCATCATCGATTAACCATAGAGTTGCAGGGCTTGCATCGGGCACATTATTGACCGTTACTTTGATCGTTTGGTTATTCATCGTCTCGTTATTCGGCATCTTAGTAGCGCTTTTAGATTTAGGGTAGTGGTTATATTTAGTCATGTGTTAGGCCTGATGAGCAATTGTTTCAGGATTATGGTTTAATTCAGTGGAATTATTCTAATCTTTATTTCGCTATTACATTCATGCGTCAAGTGCTGGCTGATTAAAGGGTAAATATAGGGTAAATCGTGTCTGTTTATGCGGCTCATGGTTTTTAGTGACAATGGAGCTGACATCAATCATACCATGATGTCGGCTGATAATATCTTGTACGATAGATAACCCCAAGCCAGTGCCCGAAGCACGACTGGTCACCATCGGAAAAAATATCTGCCCAATCAATGCATCATCTATGCCTGAGCCATTATCAGTGATAGCGACTTGCAGCACTTGTTTGTGTTGCTGGCTGCCAATAGTATGTTGAAAAGCCACACGCGTTTGGATATGCAACTGCGGTTTATAGCCTTTATCTGTCTGAGTGTCATTTGCTTTTGCATGGGCCGTGTCAAAATTATTTGCTGCATATTGCTCTGTCATTGCCTCACAAGCATTATTAATTAGATTTAAAAATACTTGGATCAACTGGTCTTTATCAGCATCCAGCTCAGGCAAAGATAGGTCATAATCACGTTTTAAAGTCACTTGCGAGTAATTATTCATCACCAAAGTTAGCACATGCTCTAGTGGCTCATGAATATTGACAGCTTGCCAGTTTGGCAATTGATTGGAGCCAAGAAGCTGACCGATGAGCTGGGTTAAACGGTCAGTCTCTGAGATAATAATATCGGTATAACTACGTAACTTATCAGTGGTTTTTTGCAGGTTTTTATTAATATTTTTTTCACTAAATTTGACAAATTGTCGTTGTAATAATTGTGCAGCACCGCGGATACCAGCTAGCGGGTTTTTTACTTCGTGAGCCACTGAGCGCAGCATGTGACGCGCGACATCATATTGCTGCTGTTGGCGTTGTTCTTCTGAGATGCGGCTTTGTCGGTCTTTGCCCCACATCTCAATTATATAATGAGCTTGCTGCTGATACACAACAGGCGTGACGCTATAGTCTATTGTCACGGCTATGTCGCCCGCTTGCAGCGTTATTTTATGATCATGGTCGATGAAAGGTTGTTGATATTTTTGCGCTTGATTAAAGCGTTCACTCAAAGAGCAAATGGGACGTTTTTGCTCTACAGCATAAGGTTTTAGATGGTTGTGCAAAGGTTTGTTTGAGAGGTTATCTATGCTATCTCTTTCATCTTTTTCAAGTTCTTCAGGTGCTAATAATGTCAATATAGACTGGCCCAATAACCGTTCACGACTGATCGCTAATAGCTGCTCAGCTTGGGCATTGAGCCAAGTAATCGTCAGATCATCATTGACCCATAAGACAGCAGTATATAAATGCTGCACAATAAAAGCCGAGTCTGATGCGTCATTGGGTGCTACTGGAGATGCCATAAATATAAGAAGCCTAGTTACAAATCAAATTTAAGTGAATATTTAACCATAAATCAATACTCTAGCGCGGCAAAACTGGTGATTGTCATAAAAAAAACGTACAATGCGTCCAGCCAATTTATCTTTAGCAAGGTTAGCCATGCCCAATATTTCTACTCAGTCTTCTGATTCTACGCTTTCAATCGATAGCTCAAACTCAAATTCAGACTTAAACTTAGATACAGTCGCTTCAAGTGCTGATGTATCAGCAACAAAGATACAAACGATAAAAGATACTGCAACGGTGTTTAATCCTGCTCAAACGCAACAAGAGCAAGAGCCTGCGACTATCCAACCTTACCATCATAAGGCCAATCATAATCAAAACCGTAGCATTGCACAAAGTAGCGACGCGACTACCAACGTAGCGAGCGCTGATGCTCCCGCAATCAATGCGCCAAAGATAGGGTTTGTGTCTTTAGGTTGCCCAAAGGCTCTAGTAGATAGTGAACGTATTATTACAGAGCTTAGTCGCGATGGCTATCAAGTGGCAAGCGACTATGACGGTGCAGACCTAGTGGTGGTCAATACTTGCGGCTTTATTGAGTCAGCGGTACAAGAGTCGCTTGATGCAATCGGTGAAGCTATCAGTAAAAACGGTAAAGTCATCGTGACGGGCTGCTTGGGTAAGGAGGCTGAAAAGATACGTGAAATGCACCCAGCAGTGCTAGCAGTGACTGGTGCACATGCTTATGATGAAGTAATCACGGCGGTCTCCCAGTATGTACCCAAACCAAACCGCAGTCTCGATGCAAACTACGACCCAAAGATAGATTTGATCGATGAGGCGGGTATTAAGTTGACCCCAAGCCATTATGCTTATCTAAAAATATCAGAAGGCTGCAATCACCGCTGTACCTTTTGCATCATCCCAAGCTTGCGCGGCGATTTAGCATCACGCCCGATTGATAATGTAATGACTGAAGCGCTGGCGCTCAAAAACGCTGGTGTGAAAGAGCTGCTTATTATCTCGCAAGACACGTCTGCTTATGGGCTAGACCTAAAGTATAAAACCAGCTTTTGGAATGGCATGCCGCTTAAGTCAAAGTTTTATGACTTATGTCAAGCATTGAATGACTTAGGTATCTGGGTACGTCTGCATTATGTTTATCCATATCCACACGTGGATAAAGTCGTTGAGCTCATGAGTGAGAAAAAACTATTACCTTATCTAGACATACCTTTTCAACATGCCAGCCACCGCATCCTAAAAGCGATGAAGCGTCCAGCGCATAGCGAAAACACCTTGGCACGCATTAAAGCATGGCGTGAGATTTGTCCTGATATCGTCATTCGTTCAACCTTTGTCGTTGGTTTCCCTGGTGAGACGGAAGAGGATTTTCAATGCTTGCTTGATTGGCTGATTGAGGCACGCCTTGATCGAGTTGGTGCTTTTACGTATTCAGAAGTAGAAGGCGCGGTTGCTAACGCTCTGCCTGATCACGTACCTGAAGACGTTAAGCAATCTCGCTACGAGCGCTTGATGGCATTACAACAAGACATTTCAGCACAAAAGCTACAAGAGAAAACCGGTAAGACCTTAACGGTGTTGGTCGATGAGATTGATCATGAAGAAAACATTGCTATCTGTCGTAGTTATGCTGATGCACCAGAGATTGACGGTCATGTCTATGTAGATGATATTACCGCCAAAGTGAAAGTCGGGGCATTCTTAACCGTCACTATCGATGATGCTAGCGAATATGACTTATTTGCCAGTTACCAAGGCTAATTAAACGTTATAAAAAGCGCTGCATGAATTTTGAACATCGGTGTCCACCGAGTGACTAAATAAAAACTGGCACGGATTACCGATGAAAATTGCCCAATTGTGAGTAGTTTTTGCTACAATTAGCGCAATTTGGCCTACTAGCTTGTTTTGGACTATCGGTTCTAACCTGTGTTCCAATTCTATTGGTTTCAACCATTATTTAATGATAAATTTAACGATAAAAAGGTGCCCTCATGTCTGACAAAAACCCTCGTTTCTCGCGCATATTGCTCAAACTCTCCGGCGAAGCCTTAGCTGGTGGCAAGGATATGGGGATTGATACTGAAGTGCTTGATAAGATGAGCTTGTCGATTGCACACTTGCGTGGCCTTGGGGTTCAAGTTGGTATTGTTGTTGGCGGCGGTAATTTATATCGTGGCGCGCAGCTACAAAAAGAAGGCTTAGTTGGCCGTGTCACTGGTGACCAAATGGGCATGCTTGCAACCGTCATGAATGGCCTTGCGATGCGAGATGCCCTTGAGCGCCGTAATATTAAGACGCGTTTGATGTCAGCATTGCCAATTGGTGAAGTCACCGAAAGCTATAGTAGCCGAAATGCGATTCGTTACCTCAAAAATGGTGAAGTTTGTATTTTTGTTGCTGGTACTGGCAATCCCTTCTTTACGACAGACACGGCTGCTTGTTTGCGCGGTATTGAAATTGAAGCAGGCTTGATTCTAAAAGCTACTAAAGTTGATGGTGTTTACGACAAAGACCCAAGCTTGCACGCTGATGCGACCAAATACGATGGTCTAACCTTTGATGAGGTACTAGAGCAAAAGCTTGGCGTGATGGATTTGACCGCTATTGCGCTGTGCCGTGAGCATAACGTACCGCTACAAGTATTTGATATGACCAAGCCCAACGCTCTATTAAATGTTGTAATGGGCGAGAACGAAGGCACACGCGTTTATCATTAACCAAAGTTAATCGTTTATAGACAGTTGATAATCAACTGCTTTAAATGACAGTAGCATAATAGGTCATGTACCTCTCATAATGTAATAATATAGAACATTATCGATATTGATAAGTAAGGATATATAATGATTAAAGAGATTAAGCAAGACGGCGAATCACGCATGCAAAAGACATTAGAGGCGTTGGAAAGCACCTTTAGTAAAGTTCGTACTGGGCGTGCACATCCAGGTATGTTGTCAGGCATCATGGTCAGCTACTACGGTGCTGATACACCACTTAACCAAGTCGCTAGTGTCAATGTCGAAGACTCACGTACGCTACTGGTCCAACCGTTTGATCGCACGATGGTACAAGCGGTAGACAAAGCAATTCGTGAGGCAGACTTGGGTCTAAATCCAATGACTGCTGATGTTATTCGTGTACCGATGCCAGCTCTGACTGAAGAGACACGCCGTGATATGCAAAAGCTTGCACGGAGTGAGGCTGAAAACAGCCGCGTTTCTATTCGTAATATCCGCCGTGATATGATGAATGACATCAAAGACTTGGCAAAAGAAAAAGAAATCTCAGAAGATGATGAGCGCCGTGCTAGTGATGATATTCAAAAAATCACTGATAAGTTTATCGGGAGCATTGATAAAAAACTCGATGCTAAAGAGACTGAGTTGATGATTGTATAAGCCGTACTATTTTTAGTAATGGTTTGCTAACAGGTTTATTACATGGGTAGTCAATGGCCCGTTATTATTGGCTGCCTGTTTTTATATGTTTTATGTCCAACGATGCAAGACATTTGCAGCATTTTAACAGCATCTTCTCAAAGCCATATCGCTGATAAATTTACCTTGATAATAAGCAGTATAGTCCATGTCTATTTTAACCTCCCTCGGTTCTACTATTGTTCCTCGTCATATCGCTATCATCATGGATGGCAATAACCGTTATGGCAAAGCCAATGCTTTAGGTCGCGGGGAAGGGCATATTGCTGGTAAAGATGCACTAGACCCTATCGTTGAGTATTGTTTAGATACTGGCATTGAGGTGCTCACGGTATTTGCATTTTCGAGTGAAAACTGGCAACGACCACCAAGTGAGGTGGCCCTACTCATGCGTTTACTGACCTCAACCATTCATGAGCAAATGCCGCGCATGAATAAGTATCGTATTCGGTTGCGTTTTATAGGTGACCGCAGTCAGCTTGACGACGATTTACAAACCTTAATGCTCGATGCAGAAGCTAAAACAGCCCATTTTGAGGCGATGACACTGGTGATTGCTATCAGTTACGGTGGTCAATGGGATATTGCACATGCTGCAAAACAGCTTGCTCTACAAGTTGAGGCGGGTGGTTTACGTGCTGAAGACATCAATAATGATTTGCTTGGTCAATACGTACAGTTAGCTGATGCGCCTGCGGTGGATATGTTAATCAGAACGGGCGGTGAATATAGGATTTCCAATTTCTTATTGTGGCAAGCAGCTTATGCAGAGCTGTTCTTTACTCAAACGTTATGGCCAGATTTTGCAGCAAATGAGCTTGCGGACATGATTACAGAGTTTGCCAAGCGTCAACGCCGTTTTGGTAAAACCAGCGAACAGATTGAAACGCAATTATTGCGCTAGTTCATGCATTTGTATTAGCTGCTATAATGCAATATTGAGCAAATGTCTCTTTTTACTATAAGGTCTGATTGGTATGTGGCAACGGATTAAAACAGCAATTATTTTAATTATTATTGTTGGAATTGCATTGTTTGCAAGTCAAACGCCCATCTTCTTTGCACCGTTATTAGCGATTGGAGTCACCATTGCTGCGCACGAATGGACGAAGCTGATGCCTAAATGGCGTCAACCTGTTGTCTTTGTCATGATGGTACTGACAATCACTCTAATATCTTTACTGCTTGAAATTACGTGGGTGATGTGGTGGATTGCTTCTTTAGTCATCTGGCTGCTGGCATTATCTTGGGTTCGTAATTTTCCAACATACACAAATTGGTATGGTAAAAAGCTGAGTCTGATGGGAGTGGTTATATTGACTGCCTCTATCACCGCAATGTTCTATCTATGGCAGTTATCGGCTTGGTGGCTAATGTATGTATTCTTATTGGTATGGTGTGCAGACAGTGGCGCTTACTTCGTTGGACGCAAGCTTGGTCGACGTAAGATGGCACCCAACGTATCTCCTAATAAGAGTATGGAGGGGTTAGCTGGTGGCTTGGTAACTGGCTTAGTGGTAGTTATCGCTATTAGTGTCTTTAAGCTGCAACTGACAGGTATGGCTTTGGTCGCCTTTGTCGCACTCTCTGCTGTGACGATTCTTGCCTCAGTATTGGGTGACCTGTTTGAGTCTATGCTTAAACGCCGTGCCAAGGTAAAAGACTCAGGGACTATTTTACCAGGTCATGGCGGTATTCTAGATCGTATCGATTCCCTATTATCTGCAACTCCGGTATTTGCCCTCGGGTTTTGGAGTCTGCAACATTTGGGATTACTCATTGTATAAATTTGTATCTACTTTAATCCATTTATTTATCTTGACGCCATGTCTTACAGAGTCAGCAGCAACTTTTTGCTGACTTGACGTTTTAGCTAGACGATTTTTATTTTCAACGATACCTTTTTTCTCAATATTTATGGGCATTAATAGTTATGACGCAACGCATCGCTGTACTTGGCGCAACGGGCTCTATTGGTGACAGCACATTAGCAATTTTAGCGGCGCATACGCAAGACTATAACGTCTATGCTTTATCTGGGTATCAGCGTTTGGACAAACTATTTGCGCTGTGCCAGCAGTTTGAGCCGATGCGTGTTTGTGTGCCAACGGCTGCTGTTGATGACTTTGCTCAGCGTTTAGATGAGGCAGGCTTGTCCATCGATGTAGTAAGTGGCGATAGCGGTCTGATAGATATTGCCACTGATAACCAAGTAGATACTGTGGTCGCAGCTATTGTTGGTGCCGCAGGACTGCCTTCAACGTTAGCGGCTGCACGTGCTGGTAAGCGTATCCTGCTTGCTAATAAAGAAGCGCTAGTCATGGCAGGGCAAGTTATGATTGCAGCGGTCAAAAGGCATAATGCTACTTTATTACCCATCGACTCTGAACACAATGCAATTTTTCAATGTTTGCCACCTGCTATTCAGCAAAACAACACTCAAATTCATGAGCCAAGCTATGGCGTACGTAAATTGTGGTTAACCGCTTCAGGTGGACCATTTTTGCAGCAGTCGTTTGATCAGATGCAGCAGGCAAGCGTTGCTCAAGCGGTCAAACATCCAAACTGGTCGATGGGTCAAAAGATATCGGTTGATTCTGCGACGATGATGAACAAAGGACTTGAGCTGATCGAAGCTTGTCATTTATTTGATTTGCCAGAAAGTAAGATAAATGTGGTCATTCATCCACAAAGTATCATTCACTCAATGGTAGAATATAGCGATGGTAGCTTTTTAGCGCAGCTTGGCAGCCCGGATATGAAAACGCCGATTGCGCATGCTTTGAGCTATCCTGAACGGATTGATAGTGGCTCTCAACCATTGGACTTATATGCGCTAAGTGGTTTAGAGTTTATTAAACCAGACTTGCATAAGTTTGCTTGTCTGCGTCTTGCACGTCAAGCCATGCAAGCGGGTACGCAAGCGACCATTATATTGAACGCTGCCAATGAGATAGCAGTCGCGGCGTTCTTAACAAGTCGGTTACGTTTAACTGATATTGCCGATATCAATGAGCGGGCGTTAACCGAGATACAAGTACCCCTATTAGATGAAAATGCTGATATCGATAATATTTTAGCGATTGATAAACTAGCAAGGCGTCATACCGAAGCACTTGTCGCTGAGATAGCATAGCATGATGAAGAGTAACCTAAACGAGAAAAGATCATGACGTTTTTACTAACACTGCTCGCAGCGATTTTTGTTTTAGGGCCTTTAATTGCATTGCATGAGTGGGGTCACTATATAGTGGCACGATTATGCGGTGTCAAAGTGCTAACCTATTCTATTGGTTTTGGCCCAAAGTTGACGGGCTGGACCAGTAAAAAAAGTGGCATCGACTATCGTATTTCTATGCTGCCGCTAGGTGGTTACGTCAAGATGCTTGATGAGCGTGAAGGTGAAGTGCCAAAAGATGAATTGCATTTGGCGTTTAATCGTCAGCACCCATTAAAAAAAATCGCTATCGTCGCTGCTGGTCCAATCATGAACTTTATCATTGCAATCGCGCTATTTTGGGTATTGTTTATGACCCCATCTGAGCAATTAGCGACGAAGATTGGACAAGTACTGCCAGATACTCCAGCGACGATGGCACAGTTGCCAGTTGGGGATAAAATTATCGCAATTGATGGTCATGAAGTACAGACGTGGGAAGGGATTAATTATCGTTTAGCAGGACGAATGGGTGAGACGGGTAATGTCAGTATTACGCTACAACCAGACAAATCATCTACAGATGAGGCAAAAACTTATCAAGCACCTGTTATGCAATTTATGCAGGGTGAGGATAAAGGTAAGGATGCGCTAACCAGTTTGGGGATGTTACCTTGGCAGCCACAGATTGCACCAATCGTTGGTGATTTATCAGCGGATGGAGCAGCTGTACGTCAAGGCCTAGAAGTAGGCGATCGCATTATAGCGATTAACAATAAAGAGATTGAAGATTGGATCAGTGCTACACGAATGATTCGTGACAATCCTGAGGTGCTACTAAACTTTACCGTCATTCGTGACGGCGAACCAGTACAGCTACAAATTATGCCGCAAGGTAAGAAAGACAATCTAGGCAATGCCTACGGTCAGATCGGTGCTATGGTTGAACAAACTGAGATTGTTATTCCTGATGCGTATAAAACCACTATAGCTTACGGTCCTGGCGAAGCAATGGTAAAATCGTTTGAAAAAACGGAACAGCTGGCCGTAATGACAGTCAGTTCAATGGGCAAGATGATCTCAGGTATGATTGGTCTTGATAATTTGTCTGGACCTATTACCATCGCCAAAGTCGCCAAACAAAGCTTTGATATTAGTTGGGAGATGGTGCTGTCTACTGCCGCCTTAATTAGTTTGAGCCTTGCAGTCTTGAATCTATTACCGATTCCTGTGTTGGATGGTGGGCATATTGTGTATCATCTTATTGAGTTGATTCGTGGCAAGCCCCTGTCAGAAGGGGTTCAAATTGTAGGATTAAATATTGGTTTACTCTTACTGGCAGGTTTCATGGTGTTAGCGATTGGTAATGATATTAGTAGGCTGTTTTAAGTAGAGGCTGAGTCATTTATCAAGTAAAGTACGACACACTAACGTCTACACAGACATTGTGTCCTAGTTGTTTGGCTGGTTTGCTATTGCTGTTGCATCAATGCAACTGTACTAATCGTAATTTTTAGTTTATTTTATGATGCATTTTATATAAAGTGTCCTCTGTCAGTTCATGTTTGAATCGCAAATTGCGTACCAATTGGACTAGACAAAATATGCTTTTTACCTTAACTTAAGCAAGTTTTTTATTGACGGATAGTGTTTATGCGTACGCCTTTATTTATGAGTGCGGCTGGGTTGCCGTTAGTTGTAGCAATGATAAGTATGCCTGTACAGGCGGCAAACTTTGTAGTCACTGATATTGGCTTTACTGGTCTACAACGTCTAACCCCTGATAGCTTGTATCCGGTCTTACCTGTAACAATAGGTGATACGGTCAACGACAGTAGTCTTGCAGCCAGTATTAAAGCACTGTATGCCACTGACAATTTTGCAAATATTCAAAGCCGTGTCGAAGGTGGTCAGCTGAGTTTTGATGTCATCGAACGTCCTATTATCGCTGAAGTGAATTTTGAAGGTAATAAGCTTATCCCCGAAGAAGGTCTAGAGCAAGGACTCGAAAACGCTGGACTATCTGCAGGTGATGTACTCAAACAATCCACTCTACAAGGCGTTGCCAACGAGTTACAACAACAGTATATTAGCCAAGGTTATTACAACAGTAATATCGAGGTGGATCAAACTTTACTTGATGGCAACCGTGTAAAGCTAGATGTGCGCTTTATTGAAGGCAAGCCTGCTAAAGTGGTCGATATCAACGTCATTGGTAATAAACATTTTAGTGACGAAGACATCAAAGACGTTTTTGCGGTAAAAGAATCTTCATGGACACGTCTATTATCTAAATCTGATCGCTACGCAAAAGAAAAGCTGGCTGCCAGTCTAGAGAACTTAAAAGCCCTATACCAAAACGATGGTTATGTACGCTTTAATGTTGATAACGCTGTACTAAATATTAGTGAAGATAAGCGTAGTGTGTTCATTGAAGTTAGTGTAAGCGAAGGTGAGCAGTATCAATTTGGCGAAATAAATTTCTTAGGAGATCCAAAATTTGCTACTGATGAGCTGGACGAGCTTGTTACTTTTGAGTCTAATGAGCAATACTCACAAGCCAAACTTGATGCGTCTACCGCTGCTTTAAAAAGCCGTTATGGCAATGAAGGTTATTATTTAGCACAAGTACGTCCAGTACCACGTATTGATGACGAAACCAAAGTTGTCGATATTGATTATTATATTGATCCTGCGCGCCCTATCTATGTACGTCGTATCAACTTCAATGGCAATATTAAAACACAAGACGAAGTATTACGTCGTGAAATGCGTCAGTTAGAAGGGGCGCTGGCATCCAATGATAAGATACAGCTGTCACGTACTCGTTTGATGCGTACAGGCTTCTTTAAAGCAGTCAATGTCGATGTAAAACCAGTCCCTAATCAGCCGGACCAAGTCGATATTAACTATACGGTTGAGGAACAACCGTCTGGTAGCTCGACCATTGCTGCAGGTTATTCACAAAGTGGCGGTGTGACGTTCCAGCTAGATCTTACACAGAACAACTTCATGGGTACAGGTAACCGCGTTAAAGCTGCTTTATCACGTTCAGAGACACGTGATTCTTATAGTTTAGGTTATACAGATCCGTACTTTACAGAAAATGGCGTATCCCAAGGCGTCAGCGCTTATTATCGCGAGACTAAATATGATGATCGAAACGTCAGTAATTATGTTACTGACTCATACGGCGCAACACTAAACTATAGCTACCCTGTAGATGAGACCAAGCGCGTCAGTGCTGGGGTAAATTTTGATAACACTGCCGTACGTGGTGGTCGTTGGCTTGGCGTATCAAACGTTCAACAAATCATCGATGATGGTGGTACTACTGAAGCATTTTCTGGAGAGTTTGAAGGTCGAACTAGTTTCAAAAACGACTATAACACCTACAACCTACTTTTAGGATGGGATTATAGTACGCTAGATCGCCCTGTATTTCCGACTAAAGGCATGAGCCACAATGTTAATGCCACTTTTGGGTTTGGCGATACGAATTATCAGAAACTGCTTTACACGGGTAATGTGTACTATCCTGTGTATAAAGATGTGATCGCACGTGGCTATACCAAGCTTGGCTATGGTAATGATTTGCCTTTCTATGAAAACTTTTACGCCGGTGGTTATGGTTCGGTACGTGGTTATGAAGCGTCGACGCTCGGTCCACGCTCTGAGTCTTATTACAACGCCGTAAATGGCTTTGAAAGTGTTCAAAAAGAAGAGGTTGGCGGTAATGCGTTAGCGACCTTTGGTACTGAACTGATCTTGCCAATGCCATTTAAAGGTGACTGGGCTGATCAAGTGCGTCCAGTACTGTTCGCTGAAGGTGGTCAGGTCTTTGATACCACAGATAAAGAAGATCGCACCTTTATTAACCCCGCTAATGGTAATGATACAGAGGTGCCATTGCTTACCCAAGACAACGACCTGCGCTTTAGTGCGGGTGCAGGGGTCACTTGGTATACACCTATCGGTCCTATCTCATTAAGTTATGCTGTACCTATCGGCGATAAAGAAAATGATGAGACTGAAAAAGTTCAGTTCCAGATTGGTAGCACGTTCTAGTTAAGTCTATTGACTTAAAGTCGCTTTATTACGAAGTTGACTTTAAAAGCTTGGTATTATTTTATACCTATTATTTTAATTGGTCGCTAAACTGAAACATCAGTTTGGCACCAGTTTTATCTTTATTAATAATATTAACGCCAATTATGATAACGATTAAGCAGCTTATCTCTCAAATTGAGCAGCGTCAGCCAGTATTAAATAAAGCTGAGCTTACTACCGATCAGTTAACTCTAACCCTAAGCGGTGTCGGTAGTCTGACTGACGCAAATAGTACGCAGCTAAGTTTTTTAGCAGATCCAAATTATATAGATAGCTTGGCGCATACTCAGGCAGGCATAGTGCTTGTCACTGAGCAATATCGTGAGCAAGTACCGCCATCGTCTGTTGCTCTAGTCGTCGCGTCACCCTATTTGGCTTATGCTAGCAGTAGTCAGCTTTTTGTCCGTCATACTACAGAAATTAACACTATTCATCCGACAGCAATTATCGCTGAGAGTGCAGTAATTGGTGCTGATGTTCATATTGGTCCTTACTGCGTAATTAGTGAATATGTGCATATCGGTGACCGTAGCTGCCTAAATGCCAATGTAGTCGTTGAAGCATACAGTCATGTTGGTACTGATTGTGTGTTTAAGTCGCAAGTCGTTATTGGACATGATTGTATTATTGGCGATTATGTTAGACTACATGCTGGCGTTAGCATCGGTGCTGAAGGTTTTGGCTTTGCTCCGACTCAAGATCCAAGTATTGATGGGTGGGAACGTATCGCACAGCTAGGGCGTGTGGTCGTTGGTAGCCATGTCCGCGTTGGTAGTAATACCTGTATTGACCGCGGGGCTGTTGATGATACTATCATTGGTGACCATGTTATTATTGATAATTTGGTTCAAATCGCTCATAACGTACGTATTGGAGCTGGCACCGCTATTGCTGCCAATACAGGTATTGCTGGTAGTACTACTATTGGCAAACGTTGTATCATTGGCGGCGCAGTAGGTATCACTGGTCATGTCGATATCACAGATGATGTTACTTTATCAGGTATGACGATGGTGACGAAATCTATTAAGATAGCCGGCTCATACTCCTCAGGAACGGCTGCAATGCCAACTGCCAAATGGCGGCGAGCAGCAGTACGCTTCCGGCAACTAGGTGACAGCTAAATATACTTATTTAAAGATATCTATAAGTTTATGAACATGAAAACAATTCTACTATCAACAATATGCAATAAAAGCAAGGAAGCCACTTTATGAGTGCTATAGACATAGATACTTTAAATGATGAAGACATCAAAACATTATCTGAGCAAGGTCTGACACTGCCGCTAACTTATCATACACTCAAACACTATTTGCCACACCGCTATCCTTTTATGTTGGTGGACAAAATCACAGCTTGTAAACCTGGTGAGTGTATTACTGGCATTAAGAATGTGACTATTAATGAAGAGTTTTTTAATGGACATTTTCCTGATGAGCCTATTATGCCAGGTGTATTAATGGTCGAGTCTATGGCTCAAGTTTCAGGTGTATTAGGCTTTATTAGTGCAGGTTTAACTGCCGAAGATGGTTATTTGTATTTGTTTGCAGGGGTTGATAAGGTGCGTTTTAAGCGCCGAGTGATTCCTGGTGATCAGCTCATCATCCGTGCTAAAACTGTGATGCAAAAGCAAGGTATTTACAAGTTTGACTGTACCGTACATGTCGAAGATGAGCTGGCGGCGAGTGCTCAAGTAATGATCGCTCGCCAAGAGCAATAAAGAGCTGACGATAGAGGCGTTTGAATTATTAATTGGCTAGATTTGTTGGAGAGTCATGTTAGCATTCGCGATGAGAATTATCATCATCAATAATAATTTTGGTTATAATTGGTATTGGCCTCAAGGCTAAACTATTGGTATTCTGTTTTACCATTTACTCGTATTAAATGATACAAAGGCCTACATTATGAGTCAGATTCATCCCACAGCGCTCATCTCACCGTCTGCTAAGATTGATGAGACAGCTATTATAGGACCATATTGTATCATCGGTGATGAGGTGACGATTGGTGCATACACTACTTTGCATCGGCACGTAGTAGTGACCAAACTCACCCGGATTGGCAAGCATAACCAAATTTATCAGTTTGCAAGTATTGGTGAAAACCCACAAGATCTAAAATATGCAGGTGAGCGTACATGGCTTGAGATTGGCGATCATAACACTATTCGTGAAGCTTGTAGCTTACACCGTGGTACTGTGCAAGATAACAAGTTAACCAAAGTCGGTAACCATAATCTATTTATGGTGAATACTCATATCGCTCATGATTGTATGATAGGTGATCACAATGTGGTTGCAAACAATGTCGGTATTGCAGGACATGTGACGATTGGTAATCATACTATTATTGGTGGTAATTCAGGTATACATCAGTTTTGCCGAGTAGAAGATTACAGCTTAGTCGGTGGTGCTAGTCTAATTTTAAAGGATGTCGCTGCTTTTACTATGGTTTCAGGTAATCCGGCACATGCTCATGGACTTAATATTGAAGGTATGCGTCGCAAAGATTGGTCGCAGCAGACCATCGATATATTACGCCAAGCATATGTAACTATTTTTAGATCTGGATTAACGACTGTTCAGGCTCTCAAGATTTTGCAAGAAGATCTGTTACCGAAAGAACCTAAGATCCAGCTGCTTATTAATTCTTTACAGTATAGTAAACGAGGTGTGGTACGTTAAAATCTGATAAACCTCTCCTAATATTTTGTACTTCTTTCCTATATTTTTCTTTATAAATGTCAATATCTAAAAAAGCCATAACTAATTGTTATGGTTTTTTATGTTTATGAGTACTTGACTTTTTATAATGTTTAGCAGAAACTTTCTAAAGTTGTTCAGTAAGATTATAGCAACCTATTTTAATTAAAAAATAATGTATAACATCTTTTTTGCTAATTTAGCTATCTCTTGGTTTATGAGATTTGAGTAGCTTACCATTGTAATGTTAGGAGGAGTGTATGGCGGAACCAAGAGAGAATTGGTCGAGTAGGACTGGATTCATTGTAGCGGCTGTCGGTTCAGCAGTAGGATTGGGTAACATATGGCGTTTTCCTTATGTGGCTTATGACAATGGTGGTGGGGCATTTATGGTGCCTTACCTTATCGCTTTATTAACAGCAGGTATTCCACTGTTGTTCTTAGATTATATTATAGGACATAAGTACCGCGCCGCCGCACCACGTGCTTATAAGAAGATGGTAAAATCTGCCCAGTTTGTAGGCTGGTGGCAGACGCTCGTATCTTTTGTCATTGCTATTTACTATGCTGCTGTCATCGTATGGGCAGGCAGCTATATGGTCTTCTCGTTTGGACAAAGATGGGGTGAAGATACCACAACCTTCTTTGTCAGTGACTTTGTGCAGCATACAGGAGATCTGACTTCTGTATTCGTACCGCAGATGTTTACAGGTCTGATTATTGTTTGGGCATTGGCCATTTTGATTATGTTTGGTGGCATCCGTAAGGGTGTTGAGCTTGCTAACAAAATCTGTATTCCACTACTTATAGTATTGTTTGGTATTATGGTATTTAAAGCGGTCAATTTACCAGGCGCTGAAGTTGGTTTGAATGCTTTTTTTGAACCAAATTGGGAGAGAATGAAAGATCCTAATGTTTGGCTTGCGGCTTATGGCCATGTGTTTTTCTCATTGTCAGTCGGTTTTGGTATTATGGTGACTTATGCCTCTTACCTAAAAAGAAATACCAATTTAACTGGTGCAGGCTTAGTTGTAGGTTTCGCTAACTCATCTTTTGAATTGATTGCTGGTATTGGTATTTTTGCTGCTATTGGTTTTATGGCGATGTCAACAGGTCAAGAAGTCTCTGAAGTTGCTAGTGGTGGCGTAGGACTGGCGTTCTTTGTATTCCCCAAAATCATCTCAACGATGGGTGCTAGTGGTGATTTTATTGGCTTCTTGTTCTTTGGCTCTTTAGTAGTAGCTGGTATTAGCTCTTTAGTGAGTATTCTTGAAGTACCTATCTCAGCTTTTCAAGATAAGTTTGCTTGGTCACGTAAAAAAGCAGTCGCTGCAATAGGCGGCGTATGTGCCGTAATATCGATTGCTGCGTTCTCTACTGGTAGCTCGCTGGTATTGGTAGATGTCATCGATCATTTTGCAAATAACATTGGTATCGTTGCTGGTGGCTTGATGTCGATTGTATGGGTAACATGGTTTAATCGCCATAAGATTCCAGGCTTATTAGATCATATTAACCGTATCTCAAGTGTCAAATTAGGCGGCGCTTGGGTATTTATGTTGACGGTTATCACACCAACCGTATTGACCATTGCCCTAGGTTTGAAGCTTATCAATTTGGTTCAAGAGCCTTACGAGGGTTACTCTACTACCATACTATTATTATTTGGTTGGGGCGTTGTGGTATTCTTTGGATTAGGCGCGTTTATACTTTCTCGTATAAGAGGTCGTCACGATGAAGAAGATGATAAAACGCGTTTGATTGATGATGCACACTAACCAAATTGAAATTTTAATAGGAATTTATTATGACTACATCAGCAATTATTTTTATGATTATTTCAATGTTACTTATATGGGGTGGTTTGCTCGCTGCAATTTTGCACTTAAGAAAACATCCTGACATTCCAATGAGTGAATTGCCAAAGGATCATGTTTAAGGGCAGTAAGTTTTTTATAGTGATAAAATGAGGAACCCGGGGCA
>NZ_LNUO01000124.1:0-23160 GCF_001462175.1 Psychrobacter sp. ENNN9_III | reverse complement strand
ATTATCTCGCGCTGATCTTATGATTAGCGCGCCCTTTTTGTGTTAGACAAACAACATTCTAAACGCCCATTGCCAATTTTATTAATTGGGCAATGGTAAAGATAACTAAAAAACCTGCCAAATATAAACCAATGAACCATGCCCATTGCGTTTGTTTTTTACTGAGCTTTTTCATAGTGACCTCTCAACTCACGTCTTGATTGTAGCTGCCATCATCTAATACAGCAGTCACAGTCATTCATGCTACTTTATCCAATGCATATCGCTGTTATCGATTAATACATAGGATTATGATCAGATTTACCCTTAAAGGTATAATACGCAAAAGCCGTATAACTTAAGATAATCGGCAGCATAATGATTGCACCAATCAGCATAAAGGAGAGCGAGGTATCAGCGGCTGCTGCTTCATAAATCGTCATCTGATACGGTACTATATAAGGGAATATGGCAAAACAAACACCAATATAACCCATCAAAAACAGAGCAACCGTTAACAAAAATGGACGATATTCGCGCTCAGTGTTTAAGTCTTTACGCATTAAGAAAAATAGCACTAATACAATAATTGGCATTGGCGCAAGATAGAGCAACCCTGGAAAGCTAAACCAGCCTTCAAGTGCATCAATATCTGAGAAAAACATAGAGATTGTAACGACTATCATCGCACCCACTAATGCCTTCAACATCCAGTTAGAGACTTTGCGAGCCCATACTTGTAGCTTATGTTCAGTTTTGATAATAAGCCAAGTAGAACCAAGTAGTGCATAACCAATGATAAGTGCAAATCCACACATGATTGGGAATGGTGAGAACCAGTCAAAAGGACCGCCAGTGTACAAACGGTTGCTTGCTTCTAATCCTTGCACCAATGCACCAAGCATGATTCCTTGAGAGAAAGTAGCAATCACAGAACCTACAAAAAAGAAGGTATCCCAGACGTGTCGGCGTGAGGAGGCTTTAAAGCGAAACTCAAACGCAACTCCGCGCATAATGAGACCAAACAGCATAGCGGTAACGGGCAAGTAGAGACCAGTCATTATGATACCGTAAGCGACTGGGAAAGCGGCAAATAAGCCTCCACCGCCCAATACCAACCAAGTCTCATTACCATCCCAAAATGGGGCAATAGAGTTCATCATTCGGCTACGGTTTTTGTCTGAGCCTGCAAATGGGAATAAAATCCCGCAACCTAAGTCAAAACCATCAAGTAGCACGTAGATAAAGACAGAGAGCGCGATTAGTCCGCCCCAAATCAAAGGTAAGTCTAATACATCACCGTAGTTAAACATTAGCGTAACCCTCCATCATCGATATCATCCGCTGGCGTATCAAGATCTTCTGCGTCATCTTTCTTAGTGTGTTTAGAGGGATTGTTATCACCACTCAATGTACGACCTTGTCCTTCAGTGATAGAATGCTCATAAATATTGTCATCTGCAGGGTCTTCATAAGGTTTTGGTCCTTGAGCAATCAGACGTAAGATATAGAAACTGCCCGCACCAAAGACAAAGATATACAGTACGATAAAGCCAATCAACGTTGTTGCCACTTGTTGGGCGGCGACTGGTGACATACTTTCAGCCGTGCGTATGACCTCGTATACTGTCCATGGTTGACGCCCTGTTTCAGTGACGAACCAGCCGGCAAGTAAGGCGACAAAACCAAGAGGTGTCATCATCATCCATGCTCGATGAAACCATTTACTTTCAGGATTGTACTGCTGTTTTTTAAAGTATTTATAAAGACTAAATAATCCGACTAGGACCATCAGCGTACCTATACCCACCATGACGCGAAATGACCAAAACACAATAGGGACATAAGGCTGATCTTCTGGCGCCCAATTCTTAAGCCCTTTAACTTCACCATCCAACGAGTGCGTCAAAATTAGACCAGATAAATAGGGGATTTTAACTTCATAATGGTTTTTTTGTGCTTCTTGATCTGGAATGCCAAATAGGACTAATGGCGCTCCGCGTTCATCTTCCCAAAGACCTTCCATCGCTGCAACTTTAGCAGGTTGATGCTCAAGCGTATTTAAACCATGCATATCGCCAATCAATACCTGCGCTGGTGCAACAAAAATAGCCATTACCATTGCCATACCTAGCATGACGCGGCCGTGTTTGCGATGTTCAGTATGCTTTTTAGATTGAATGTAGTAGGCACCGATACCACCAATCACAAAAGCAGTGGTCAAGAAAGCTGCCGTCATCATATGTGCGTAGCGGAACGGGAATGATGGGTTAAAGATAATCTCAAGCCAGTTGGTCGGATAGAGCAAACCATCAGCACCAACCATAAAGCCCTGCGGCGTTTGCATAAAGCTGTTGGCAGCCAAAATCCAGAACCCTGAAATGAGCGTACCAATGGCCACAATCGCCGTTGAGGCAAAGTGCATGCGCTTGCTAACACGTCCCCAACCAAACAGCATAATACCCAAAAAAGAAGCTTCTAAGAAAAAAGCGGTCAGCACTTCGTATGCCAGTAGAGGCCCTAAGACGTTACCGGCTTTATCTGAGAATACTGCCCAGTTGGTGCCGAATTGGTAGGACATGACCACGCCTGATACTACGCCCATACCAAAAACAACGGCAAATATTTTTACCCAGTGCTTGTAAACTTCTGCATAAATAGGCTCGCCCGTCTTTAGCCACCGAAATTCAAGCACAGTCAAAAAGCTGGCAAGTCCGATAGAGAATGCGGGAAAAACAATATGAAAAGAGATAACAAAAGCAAACTGGATACGCGCTAGCATAAGCGCATCCATCTGATCGATCATAAACGTAGCGAACATAAACGGTTACCTTTACCTGTTAGCTGACTAGCGATGGCTTCCATGATACGCTCAAGTAACTGTCCGTAATCAATAATACAAACGTTACGGGCAATAGCCAATTGTTATTTAGCTACAAACGACATTCAGCTAAAAGCGTTTTATATAAAGATATTTTATACAAATACTACTTAGCTGTAGCAGATAACCTATATCCTTATAAATTAAAGTCATTTGTCTATAAATTACGTAAATTAATATCTATTAACGTGCATATATTATGCGCCACCCTAAGTACACACGCAAGCTGTGCATGGTAAGTGTTGTTAACCCAACGACTACTAGTCCGTCATTAATAATTACCTATAATAAAGATATACTTAATAGTTGCTCATAACATATATTATTGTCTTAACTGCTTATGTAAGATGCGTCTCAACGTCAAAATAGTCTGCGGATTGGCTTGAATACTATGGCCACCGCTGATGACAGTTTCAGTAGATGCGCCTTCAAGATGAGCACTTGTGTAAGGAACGATGCCATCAGATAAACGTTCTGTGAGTGCTTGACTGATATCATTGTCCACAACGACAGCTGCGACCAATGGTTTACTGGATATGTCCGATGTGTCGCTCGTATCGGGTGATACTGCTGTAGATAAATCTATCTTGGCACCGTTTGGCTGCATCTGCGCCAAGCCTTGAGTAATATCGGCATCGTTGTTGGCGATAATTGAATGATACGTAACACCGTCATCGATAGAGATATCTTTAGTCAATTGAATAAAAGAGGACTTGTTACTTAATTGACTGGCGCCATTTTGTAAATATAGGGCACCTAAAGGGTTCTGTGCCAAATCACCTTTGATGGTAATGGCGGCTAAGTTATCTGTGATGGTTTTTACCAAGCCTACTGGCAAGTAAACAATACGGCGCAGGGCACGAGTAAACCAGCGATCTGCATAATCAGTCCCTCTAAATGGCGCTGACAAAAAGACAGCCGTATCGACTTGTGGTAACGCTTTTAGCTCAAATCGATCTTTTAGTTGCTGTCCGCCAAAAGATTGATTAAGTGCATTACGAATTTTATGCTTTTCACTCATAGAAAGCATGTCTTGGTCATCAAGCCTATCTAAATCATCCATTAAATTGTCGTTAGATAGCATCATACGAGAAATAACAGCGCCCATACTGTGACTAACAATCACGCTATTTTTGCTAGCGCGGTTTTGTCCGCTAGGGTCTGTTTGTTGATAAGTGGTTTTGAGTAGTTTTTGAATCTGATAGCGATTTTCTAAAATAGGCAGATTGGTTGGATAAAAAATTTGCCATACTTGATAGTTATCACGTAGCTTGTCGTCGTTGAATATATCATTGGTTAAGTTGACCCAAGTAGCGGGACTAGAAGCCAGACCATGTATCATGACAATCACACGCTTATCTGGGTCGTAAGGCTCAAGCATAAATAGCTTAGGTAGTGTGGTTTCTTGTCGCCGCGTCAGTAAGTTTAGATAACCGACCCCATCAAGCTGGTTTTCTGCCAACCATAGTCCATAACCTGCTGAGAAGTTGGCAGCAAGTGGATAGTCATTGCCAAGAATATGGACGTTACTACTACGATAGGGGTTGTATAAGTGAATATCGAGCTGATTGCTACTAAGCACATCAAGGATGCTGTCACCAGCTGGTTTTATGAGACCTGTCAAGAGGAGGTGGCCAGTAGGATAGATACGTGAACTTACATCGCTATCATTCATACTGCCGTTGCTTGCCATAGTAGACAGCTTACCCGATAACGATGAAGCCAGCAGTTGGCGAATAGTAGTCGTATAACGATCGTTTAATGAGGCAACCAAGCTTACGCCAAGACCTGGACGCTTACTAACAGAATTTAGCCCCGATAGACGTAGCTCATAGGCTGAGGTTAAGTCTGTAAGAGCAGAGCCTTGCTCATGTGCGTTTTGTAAGTAGTTGTTTTCGTTAGGCAAATAAACATTAAGATCATAGTTGTCGACTTCAATATTCATGACGTTAATCTGATCAGTAGGTTTACCATTTAATGGTGCTTGGTTGGCAATTGCTGCTTCATTGCTATTGTTAATCTTTGCATCGGTTGGTAAGCGCTTTATTTTGGTATGGTTCATCAAATTATTTGCACTATCTTTTGACTGGTAGAGCTGTTTGATGACGCTGTTAGTGGCAGCATTATAGACGTCTTGAGCTTGTATATCGATTTCTGTTGGAATACGATTTGATGGGTGTGTGACAGTCTTGTCCGTATTGGTCTCCTCAAAATCATGAAGCAGACTGTCATAAAATAGATAGCTGTAACTGAGCTTAATCGCATCGAAAAGTCGTGCTTGATAGCTGCTGGTACAGTTAGTAGCATTTTGCTGTTGAATCTTAGCTTGCTCAGCTGTCAAAGGAGCATTGGCATAGTAAGGATCAAGGGGCGGCCGGGTTAAAGACTGTCGACAATCGTTTGAATTAACAAGTTGACGCGCTTTTGCATAGTGAAGCTCAGCATAGACAGCAAGCGCGGCTCTATAGTGTTCGTCAAGCATGCTATCTGATAATTGCGCTAAACACTGATCAAAGTACTGTAGACAAGCTTGCTCATTGAGACCAGCGGACAATAATGTTGAAGACGTAGCGGTACTCAGCTTATTTTCAGTAACGATACTACCACGCTGATCTTTAATGGTTTTTGATGGTGTTTGAGTGTTGACTGAGACTGTACTACAGGCGGGCAGTAGTATCATAGTCGCTGCCAGTGCTACTGGTGCTGTGATAGCCATTGACTTTTTCTTAATATATGCTGCTGTGATCGTAGTAAGAGTGGCAAATGACATAGCAGACCTTAGTAAATAAGTTTTATAAATATAGATTTTCCATAATTGCTTACATTACGAACACCCATATACTAATGAGTCTAGCGTAACTTGCGCGTTTACACTATATGGATTAACGCTTAATATTTAAAACTTAATAACTGAACAGTGGGTCCTAAAAAAGTAATGCTAAATACAGACGGTTTTATATAATAGATATGCCAGCTCATAAAAAAGCACGTTCGTTTTGTTATTGACATAACATCAATATAAAACGAACGTGCTTTGGTTAAGGCGAGTTTGTAGGTAACGCTTTAATTAACCATATAAATGAGCGGTATCCCATTCACTTATAGCAATAAACCTAGGTAATCGGGGTATTTGGTTTAACATCAATGTCAGGTGCAGGCAAATCCCAAATGTAGTACTTGCCATCTTCAATCAGTTTAATCTGTTGACGAATGATTGAGTTGTCCGGCACTTGTTGTTCAAGACGACGTAGGCGCTCTAAGGCTTCATTACGGCGATCACTCAATAAATCAGACTGCGCTAAGCTTTGCTCAGCTTCGGTATAACCAAGCTCGACCGCTTTGTCCAGATACTTTTTACCTTCTTTAAACCCGCCACCTTCTGATAGCATCATGCCATATAAAAAGTTGGCTTCTCCGCTATCTGGCTTGGCTTTAATAGCGCGATCTACATATTGACCAGCGCGAACTGCATAATCTGAGCCTAAATCTAAGTTACGACCCATACCGTTAAGTTTGGCGGCGCGCAATAAGACATCATAAGAAGCGTCAGGCTCGCTGGCATAAGGTTCGATCCATTCAGTCAATACTTTGATTTTTTCACGAGTGTAGTGACGTTGTGAGCGGTTGGGGAAGTTTGGAGGATAGTGGCGTGCGTTGGGCGAGACGTCTTCAATAAAGTCATCAAGTAAGCTGACATCCAGCTTGTCTGTACCAAGGCCAGTTTTTTGAGGGATCAACAGCGTAGGGACAAAGCTAATATCTGAGATACGGACTTGCGGCGTTGGTATGCCGTTTAGCTGACCACGACTGATATCGATACCAGTGCTAGTAATAGGGCCGCGTTGATAAACCTGTGTCGTACCAGTAGGCTTTGGTGCTACAGGGACCGCAGGAGTATATGGTGTTGGTTGAGTCGGTGCAGTTGCATTGTTTTGCTGCGCTGCTTTTGGCTGCACGCTATTTGATTGAGGACTGCTAATAGTTGCATCGGGATTGGCACGGCGAATAATGCGTTTACTTGAGTCAATAGCACTAGGCGCGGTAGCTGCAGGTGCAGTCGCTACATCAGGAGTTGCCGCTAGCGCAGGCGCTGAAAGCATTAAAGTACATGCCGCTGCTAAAGCAGTTAAAGTAGCTGATTTATTATGTTTGACGAGATTTATGGGTTGGCTCATGGCAATCGTTACCTTGGTTATTGATAAATTATCTTTGATAAGTGGCGTCTATGTATTGAATACATATAGTAAATACTAACTGGTTAGAAACTGTACAAATTTTTTATACCCTATCAAATTAGCATAAATCCTCTCAATAGTAGGATTGTTAAAAACCCTACAGGTTAGCTTCAATTGTCAAAGTCATTGCTTTGCTAGACTACAAATGATAGGCCAAGGCTTTCATGCGATTGGCCATCCAGCGCATGGTACGGCGAATAGGGGGCGATAATGTCGCACCGCCACTATTAATCGCCAGCTCTCGATGATGTAGCTCTTCGATGTCCATTTGTGCCAGTATGGCACGTGAACGCTTATCTTGTGTTGGTAGCTGTTCGATATGATCTTGTAAATGCTCACTAACTTGAGCCTCAGTTTCAGCAACGAAGCCTAAGCTAAACTCGTTTGAGATGGCACCAGCAACGGCGCCAAGACCAAAAGACATACCATACCACAATGGGGTAAAAATACTGGGATGACTGCCCAACTCTTGCAGACGAGTCTCACACCATACTAAGTGGTCCACTTCTTCTTCGGCTGATTGCTGCATGGCTTGCTTTACGCCATCGTCTTTTGCACTAAAAGCTTGCCCATGATAGAGACCTTGCGCACATACCTCGCCAGTATGGTTGATACGCATAAGACCCGCCACGTGCCGCGATTCTGTAATGCTTAGCTCAGGAATCGTATCATCATTGACTGGTAGTGGGCGAGTACTGGGGTTGGAATGTGGAACGACTGCCCGTAGCGCTTTATCAACGCCAAGAAGCAAATTGTCTATCTTAGATAACGAACGCAGTGCCATAATTAGCTCCTGATATAGCTTTGTGTCGGTGTTGGCTTATTTAAATTGCAAAAATAATCTTTTATCACTATAGCAAACAATTTTAATTATCGGCATCGAAATTCGTGCTATAACACGATTATAACTCAACGAATCCTTTGTGTATTATTGACGAAAACTGCCATGCTACATTAGCCTTCACTGCTAAGTGGTTCATCACAAGTTTGCATAACGGCTTGCCCAACATGTTTATTAAGCTTGGTATATAAAAACACGCCAAAGATGATATTGAGTACGCCTGTGACCAAAAACAACTGTGGCAGTGATAGGTTTAGCGTGTTTAATACCACTATGGCAAATATAGCCGAAGTGACCATAAATATAGCATTAAAGATATTATTGGCACCTACGATACGTGCACGATGGCTTTTTGGAGCATAAGCTTGCATAGAAGCGTATAAGGGCACAATATACAGTCCACCACTAAACCCTAAAAAGAATAAATCAGCAAATACACGTAAGCTGCCGCTCCTACCAAATACATCACTGATTCCCAAAAGAGTATTGGAAGTCAAGTCGATATCTAGCCCTGATAAAGAAAAATAAAGATCGACAGCAAAGATACTCAATCCTGCGATGCCAAAAGGCAATAGACGCAAGCTCACTTGATTCTTAGTCAAACTTTTACATAGTAAAGAACCAATAGACACGCCAACAGAGAAGAGAGTCAATAGAAAAATAACGACAGATTCATCACCCTGTAAGATGACTTTGCTAAATTCAGGCGTCTGAGTCAAAAACGTTGCCCCATAAAACCAAAACCAGCTATTGCCCAAAATCACAAAGAACAAAAAAGGCAAAGAATACAAATAACGTACCGTGGCTATGCTAGTAGTAAGAATATTCCAATTAATAGTCAGATTGGGCTGCATCGCTGGCGTCATAGGAATAAAGCGCGCTGCCATGTAGCCTAATAATGCTACGACTACAACCGTTGCGCTGATCCAATATAGTGACTGCGGCAGCTGCGTTAATACCCCAGCAACTATCATACCGAGTAAGATAGCAAGAGAAGTACCCATCTGAAACAAGCCATTGGCCCCGACAAGCTCGTCTTTTTGCATTGCTTGCGGCAGATAGGCATATTTGATCGGACCAAAAAAGGTAGAATGCGTACCCATCAAAAACAGCGCCACAAATAACAGTGCGTACCATTCAAACACAAAGCCGATGGCCGCCACTGTCATGATGACCAGCTCAAGCAGCTTAACAAAGCGAGTGAGTTTAGACTTTTCAAACTTGTCTGCAATTTGACCTGCTAGAGCAGAAAATAAAAAGTAAGAAAATAAAAAGTAAGGCAAAATAAATAGCATGGCGGCTAAGTTATTTAAGATACTTACTTCTACACCGATTTGGCTGGCGGCAGTATAGGTCAACACTAAAATCAGTGCTTGCTTAAAAATGTTGTCATTAAAAGCACCCAAAAACTGGGTAAAAAACATAGCGTTGAAGCGACGACGCTTAAACAACTGAAACTGATTTGCCATGTGGGCTCCTACAAGTGGCTAGCGTCTGGGGCATAAAGTGGACTAAACATAGGCAGCATAAGGTGCTTGTATGCTATATAATTATGATTATTATCAAAAACTTATCAAAATATAAGATAGGTTTTATTATTTTTAGACCGTATAATAGCAAGGCTTTGCTATAAATACATGTGCTAGATGCTATGATTTGATAATTAACTAAGCTATGATTTGTAAGTTTGACATGGTTTTGTCAAAGTTGATTACAAACGTTATTAATCAATATTAAATATGATAAGTACATTCTCCGGTTAATGCAGGCGGTAGCCATCGTCAGTATCAGTATGCCGCGTGAAGTGATAGGAAATAAGTATGATAAGACATCAGCCTTCAACGCAGTCGCGAAGCTTGTCAAGTTTGCCGCGTAGCTATTTCAACCGCTCAACGCTTTTTACCGCGTTAGCAAGTGCGTTAGTCGGGTTTGGTGTGGCATCTCCTGCATTTGGTGCAGATGACGTCAATAGCAGTAGCGAAGCATCAGCCAAGCTTTCAAGCTTGTCTAAATACAATGCCCTAATGACTGATCAACAGACTGAGCTTGATGCAGCTTTAGATGCATTACGCCTAAAAAAGGCAGTAGAGCAAGGTGTCATCGATGAGTCAGTACTAGAAGATTATAGCGAGCAAACACTAAAAGGCGAATCAAAAAACTCTTTATCGACCAAACCTATCAATAGTAAAACGACCGACTCGGACAATATCAAAAAACGCTCATCTAACACAGGTGATGATGATTTATTAAAGCAGGCAGCCACAGTACAGCAGCAAGGCTATCAGATGATGACGCCTGAGCAGATTGAGCAAGAGCTGGCTGCAGTAGAGGCACAAAACAATCAAGAAAATGTGCCAAATGAGAACAATAACGACAGTAATGACAGTGACGACGATTTTGATAACCCGGTAGCGACGTTAGATAGCCGTGATACACCTATCGGCTTAGATCCAAGTCTAGATGCAGCAAGCTTACCAGCACCGACCAATCTCGATACCCTTGGACGTCTGGAAAGTAGTGATGAGAATGCTAAAACTGATGAGGTTATGTCACGTCCGATTGAGGTCAGTGATGCGGTTAGTAGCGATGGTGTAGATAGTAGCCAACAGAGCTCGACACAGACGCTTGCGCAGCAAGAACGCGATCCAGTAACAGGTGCTGAAGATACTGTCATTGATACTAAGGTTGATGCAAGTACGGGTAAGGTGCCTGTGGTAGATGAGACGACAGAACAGACAGAATCTTTAAATCCAGATGATTATTTACCTGATTATCAAGCAACAACAGAAACCCAAGCAGTGACCGATAGTATCGTACAAGCATCCAAACCTAGCACACGTGCACGTAATAGTAGCAACGTCGTTAAACGCTTATACAATCGTTTGTTTAATGGTGGTGCAATGGCGCTGCCACACGTAGAGACGAGCGTTTACTTACAGCAGGCAGATAGCAGTAGCGTTGAAGATGCAGTTGATACGTCGCCAAAGCTCATCAAAGCTGATGAAGATAGCCAGCCGATTAACAACATCAAAGCCGCGCTTGATGATACGACTGTGCAATCTGTCGCTGACTTTACCGCAGCTCTACCACGTTTGCGCCAGACTGCCCTAGATGCTGCGCGTGCAGTGGGTTACTATGATGTTACCCTACGTTTGCGCCAACCAACTGTTGATACTATTGATGTCATTATTGAAAATCTTGGTGAGCCAGTACGTGTCGATAGTCGCGTTGTAGATATTCGCGGTGAAGGTATTGAACAGCCTGAGTTTCAAACCCTAGAAACAAAGATGCCACCGCAAGAGGGAGAGGTGTTTAATCACCGCGTCTATAAAAACAGTAAAGCGGCACTCGAAGCATTAAGTAATACATATGGTTATTTTGATCAATACTGGTTAAACAAATCAGTTGATATTATTTTGCCGGACAATACAGCTGATGTGTCATTGGTCTACAATACGGGCGATCGATATAAGTACGATGATGTGGTGTTTTTTACTTATGATGAGGAGACAGGAACACTTACGACAGATCCTGAAAAGTTGCCGGTAGAATCCTCATTATTAAAGCAGATGCTTGACTTTGAAGCAGGCGATCCGTTCTATCGTCCTGATATCACTAAACTTGGTAATGATCTATCAGCGACTCGTTATTTTAATACCGTCAATGTTGAGACAATATTGCCACCCGATGATATTAGCGAAAATAGCACCTTAGCTTTCGATAATACACCGATAGATACTGATAATGATGGCGTTATCGATGATGATATCGACAGTGGTGTTGATGATATTGATGCTTCTAATATCGTCAGTAGTAGCGATGATATGGATGATAGTCGTACAGACGCCAATGGTGCTGACGATAATATTGCTGATAGTATCGAGGCCAATAGCGGCGCTACTGTAGATGCAATGGATGTCGCTCCGATTGAGTTTGAAGTGGATCAAGAAACGCAAGATAAACTACTGGCTATCAAAAGCAAGGCAGATCGGTTAAGCGGGTTGCCAAATGATCGAGTGCTCGACGAAAAAAAACAAGAAGCCGATAATCTTTTAGGAAAGATCAGTGACTCCATTAGTAAAGTCGCCAAAAAAATATTCCCTGATGATGAAGTTGTATTGGACGAAGATTTTGTACCGCCAACTCTTGCTGGACGTAAAACACCAGCAGAGGTTCAAGAAAGCAAAAAAGTACCACTGTATGTTTTTGTCTACGCTGACAAGCCGCGTGATGCACAAGTCGGTATCGGTTATGGCACAGATACGGGTGTGCGAGCGACTGCTAAGATAGACTACAATTTAATCAACCGCAGAGGCTACCAAGCAGGCGCAGAAACTGAGATTTCTCGAATTAATAAAAATATTGCTGTCTATGCCAGTCGACCATGGAAGCATCCACTCAACGATAAACTAGAAGGACGTCTCTCTTATGAAGAGGAGGTGATTGATCAAGGTGAAGGTAACTTTGATCTGTCAACCAAAACGCTAAAGGCTGCATTGGCTCGTAATATTCGCCGTGAAAACGGTTGGAACCGTAGCTATTCTGTGCGTTATCGTCTAGATGAGCTAGAGACCGGTGTTGATGACACTGAATTGGATGATCTGCCCATTCGTTTTACATCTTCTAGACCCAAGCAAAAGGCACTATTATTTGGTTATGGGATCAATAAAACGGACGTTGACAGTGCGACTAATCCAACGCGCGGCATACGTCAGTACTACGGTATTGAGGCGGGCGCGGATAAAGCGCTTAGCGATACCGACTTGGCCATAGTTCGTGCAGGTGTCAGTGGTATCTATAGCTTTGGTGATGATAATAAGCATCAAGTGCTTGGGAGCGTAAATACAGGTTATATATGGGCAGATAACTTTTATGAAGTACCGTATAAATTGCGCTTTTTTGCTGGTGGTGACCAAAGTATTCGCGGCTATGATTATGAAAGCTTGTCTCCGTTAGAAAATGGCTATCTAACTGGCGGACAAGTATTAGCAGTCGGTAGTGCCGAGTATAATTACGAATTTATTCCAGGCTTTCGCGGCGCGGTATTTACCGATGTGGGTAATGCTTATGACAAAGATTTTGAGACTGAAACCAAAGTCGGCGTTGGGGTTGGTGTTCGCTGGGCATCACCTGTGGGTATTGTACGCGTAGATGTAGCCGCTGGCGTGACAGAAGATAGTGTTCCAGTTAGACTACACTTCTTTATTGGCTCGCCCCTCTAGTGAAAACTATAGACTTGACTATATGTAGACGATTACACTCACTAAAGTAGAAAAGTCTTTGAGCCATTTTTATCTATCCTACCGATTGCTGGTAAATAATCTTTTAACGTAGTTGAGTATCATGTTGAACAAAAAGACCCCGCCCAAACGTTCACCCGATGAAGATCCAGCTCAAAGAGATGCCCGTGCAGTAAAGCGCTGGTATCCATTGTCCTTTGTATTCAAATTATTGATATTGATAATTGTCGTTCTACTGCTTATGTTTGCGTTCTACTGCTTATGTTTGCAGTATTCTTTTACATGATGGGCACAGAGGCAGGGACAAGGTTTGTCTTAGAAAAGGTCAGTGCAGAAACAGGCATTAAGATTACATACGGCAAAGGCAATTTGCGGGATGGCATTTGGGTCACAGATATAGACATTAAGGCGACTGAAGATCTTGAGGTCGTGGTAGACAAAGCCTATGTTAAGGTGGGCTGGCGTGCTGTCTTTTCCAAAGAAGTACACCTTCGAGATGCTGATATCCAGCGCATAGAAATCATCAATAATAAACCACCAACTGGTGAGCCAATTGATTATAAGACGCTTAAATTACCAGTCAATCTACGCTTTGATCAAGCCAAAATAAAGAACATTGTTTATAAACAAGTCACCAAAGATCCTATCGTAGTCCATGATATTAGTGCTCGAGATTTAACATGGGTAGGGAGTGAAGTCACTGTTGGTCGCGGTGATTTGCGTTATGCAGATATTGTAAAAATCAATGCATTACAAGGCAACATAGATTTGCAAGGCGACTATCCATTGGACCTCAGTGCCATCGCTGAAGTCAGTGCTCTAGAAAAAGCTTATATTGACCCCTTAAATATTACAGCGACAGGTACCCTAAAACGCACTGTAGGTAAGGTGCGTAGTCGTTATAATGAAGGGGATGTTCAAGGTGAGTTTGTCGTACAAGGTCTCGATAACGATTCGCCATTTCAAGCCAAATTACAATGGGATGATATCCTCATTCCTTATGCCGACGCCCAAAATATTCATCTAAAAAGTGGTACCGCTACTGCAAATGGGGTCATCTCTGAGATACGTCTGCGTATTAATACTGAATTAACTGCCAAAGACATTCCTTCAGGACATTACCAAGGCCGCGCTATCATCGCTAACAGCCAAATGCGTGTTGATCGCCTAGACGCTAATGTTCCAGCTGGTCATCTAATACTGCAGGGTATTTTGGATTGGCAAGATAGTTTTGATGCAAAGGTACGAGCGACAGGCAGTAACTTTGATATTCGCCGTGCCATTCCTGATGAATATGCTGATTTTAAGGCGTATGCACCGCAAAATCTTAATGGTCGACTATCAATGCATTATCAACAACAAAATAGTGTTGGTAATACGCAGATTGATGCAGACTTGCGTCAGCGTGATGGTGAACACGTCAATGCTAATATAGTACGTGGTAAGACTTCATTAAAGTCTAAGCAAGTGGCCCCTTGGTATATCGATGCCAGCTGGCAAAATCTTATTCGAAGCGATATCCCTAATATCGGTAATATTAACAGTCCAAATGGCCACGCTAATGTCATTGTGCGCGGTGCACGTTTGTCTGTTGATGCCAATGCCCTTATTAACGAGTTAAACGCAGCCCCTAAAGGCAACTATGATGTGGCAGTCCGTAAGACTGGCAACGTCATTGATATCAATAGCCTTAATTATCAAGGCATTGTTGGTGATTTATCGGGTAATGGACAAATACAGCTAGCAACTAAGCGGCGCCCCTTGACGTGGCAGATCGATGCACGTACCAATGGCCTACTACCCAAACAATACCGTAGCGATTTGCCACTTGAGCGTTTGACAGGAAGCCTCAATGTAAATGGTCGTTTGCTAGATATCACCAAAAACGGTGTTAAAGGTCAGCGGCATATTATTGATCTAAATGATACGGACCTACAGGCTCAGCTTGATGCCACACAAGACGGTCGTGATATTGGTATAGCAGGTACGGGAGATGCGAGCATCGATATCGTTGGTGGTGAGCTGTCAGTTTTTGATGCACGTTTTGATGGTCAGCTTGATACCGCGGATGTACCTGATGGTCGACTATCGATTGATGCAGCTGGCACACCAAAGCTAATCAATGTACGTAAGTTGGATTATACTGGCGAAGCAGGTGCTGTTAATGTAAAAGGTGTGCTTGATCTACGCCAAGATATTGGCTGGACAGTAAACGGGCGCTTTAATAATTTTGATTTGGGTTATTTTTTACCGAACAACCCCGCCATTCTTACTGGTGATTTGAACACCAGTGGGCAGTGGCAATCTGCGTCCAAAAACCGTCCTGATGAACAGGGCAAGCTACAACGCTTTGCTGTAAATTTCGATGGTGTGTTAGATGCCAAACAGCTACCTGCCGGCAAACTGACCATTGATGCCAATGGAGACTCACAGCTCATTCGTATCAAGCGTTTTCGTCATGTAGGTACAGCGGGTAGTATTGACGCTCAAGGGTCGGTTGATGTGAGTAAAGGAGTTGCATGGGATATTAGTGCGGTAATGGATCGCTTTAATTTAGGTTACTTCTTAAAAGATACCCCAAGTACGATTACTGGCAGCATAAAAACAGATGGCAGCTGGCGTAAAGCGCAGCAAATTATCAATCTAAGACAAATTGACTTAAACGGTACTCTAAAAGGTCAGCCTTTAAGCGCCAAAGGTAGCTTAACAGCTAAGTTAAACTTGCCAGAAAATTTAGCCAACTATTTTGAGCGTCTAAAAGCACAAGACGTTGAGTCTCAATATCAGCAAATCAACGCTCTCATCGAAAATCTAAATGCAAACAACTTAGTACTACGATGGGGAGATAATTATCTAACGGCCAATGGCAATGCCAAGCAGCTACAAACGAAGATAAATATTACCAGTCTCGATCAACTATCCGACAAGCTTACGGGTAAAGTTACTGGCGGTGCGACCTTATCTCAGCCAGCAGGTCAGGCGTTGCCGACGATTTATATAGATTTGGTAGGTGAACGTATCGCATTGCCTGGATTTGTCTTACGTCAAGGCCGTGTACGCGGTAAGCTTGTAAATTTAGCCAATAGTCCTAGTCAACTAATTATCAGTGCAGAAGGCTTAGATGCAGCTGGACAAAGTTTTAAAAACGTCGATGCCTCATTTAATGGTACTGAGCAAAAGCATGTTGTCAACCTGAAGATGGCTAATGAAAAACTAAACATCTCAACGCGATTAAAAGGTGGTTTTGATCGTGATCAGTTGAGTTGGTCAGGGGTGATAGGTAAGGGACGTATTCAATCACAGTACGCAACCTTAAACCAGTTACAGCCTGCGCAGGTCATTGTCAACTTACCAAAGCCGCAGAATGGTGGTACAACTGATCTAAAAGTGCAGTTGGCAGCACATTGCTGGCAAGCAGAGGATCAGACTGGTAAGTTATGTTTGCGCGAAAACCTGATAGCTTCAGCCGCTGGTGGCAAAGTGAATCTGGCTTTACAAAAGCTTGATACATCATTATTTTCAGTATTTTTACCTGAAGATATCGATTGGCATGGTCAGATTAACGGTAAAGCCGTTGTGAGTTGGCAGCGTGGCAAAACGCCTACTATCAATACGACGCTATATTCTGACAATGGTAAAATAGGTCTCATTCAAGATGGTGATGTTGCACCTGTAACTTTGACTTACGAGCGTGTGTCACTCATCGCATTATCAGTGCCTGAAGGATTAAAGCTGCGCGCAGATATTAATACTGGCAATGGCGCTCGCGGTTACGCTGAAGTTATTGTAGATCCATACAAAACGCCCAAACCAATCTCAGGGGCACTGGTACTTAATGAGCTCAATCTTGCCGTTCTAAAGCCATTTCCAGGGATTTTTCCCAGGGATGCGCGTACTTGAAGGTAATATTACCATGGCAGGTGGCATTGGTGGCACTCTAACCAAGCCGCAATTTTATGGCGATGTAAAGCTTGCAGATGGCCGTATAGCCATGCTTGATTTACCCGTTAACTTAACCAACGTTGATATAGATGCCAAAATTCGGGGTACTCAAGCGACTATCGATGGCAAGTTTAATAGTGGTACAGGCTCAGGTACATTGATTGGAACCGTTAATTGGCAGCAAAAACTACAAGCTAAACTGAGTATTGTAGGTGAAAGGTTGGTGTTAACGCAGCCACCGTTATTATTGGCGGAAGTCAATCCTGATATTGACATCATAATACGTCCAGGCGATCGCTACGTTAACATTGAAGGTGCAGTCAGTGTGCCCTCAGCGACCATTCGTCCTCCTGAGGCTAGTGAAGATATTATTACTCAAACCGAAGATGCTATCGTCATCGACCGTCGTTTAATCGGTAATATTGAAGATGTTTTGGCGGTGTCAAAACCATGGTCTATTAACGCTGATATCGGTATCGATTTGGGTGATGATGTCAACTTCCGTGGCTTTGGCGCTGTTATTCCTTTAGCCGGAGCTCTCAATATTAATCAGAGCGGTACTGGCATCATGCGTGCTAAAGGGGTGGTGCAGGTATCTCGCCGTACCAGTATTGATGCTTTCGGTCAGAATTTAGAGCTAAATTATGGACAGGTGCGTTTCAATGGCGATGTAATGAAGCCGAATCTTAGTATCGAAGCTGTCAAGATTATCGATGGTAAGACAGTTGGTCTACGGGTTAAAGGAGATACAGAAAATCCAAATATCATCGTCTTTAATAATGCTGGACTTACTCAGCAGCGGGCGATGAACGCCTTGGTAACGGGCCGTATTAACAACACAGGCGCGACGCAAATTAGTGAGCAAGGCTTTAAATCTCAGGTAACCAACAATTTAGCTGCGGCCGGATTGAGCTTTGGTTTGAGCGGTACACGTGGTTTAACCAATCAGATAGGTCAAGCCTTTGGTCTGCAAGGCCTCACTGTTGACGCCTCAGGTAGTAGCGAAGATACCAACGTCAATGTCACAGGTTACGTTACGCCTGACTTGTACATTCGCTACGGTGTAGGGGTATTTAATGCTCAAAATAGCTTGTCTATTCGTTATCAATTGACACGCCGTATTTATGTCGAGGCAACCTCTGCAGCCGAAAACGCCGTAGACGTCGTCTACAGCTGGCAATTTTAAAGAGCAGCGCTCTTTATACTATGTCGAAAAATGGCTGTGGTTGTAAGCTAAGATGCAGCTATAAATGACCAGCACTCACTGTTTTCCAATAAAAAGCGCCTTTTGATAGAGGCGTTTTTTATTGGAGCAGTTAAATTATTTGGTCAAAATTAAGCGATTATTACGAGTCAAGCGCAAGCGGTACTCTTCGCCTTCATGCTCAATACGAACCTCTTTGGTTAGAGCAAACAAGTGCTGCGATTGCAAGGTAGGCAAACGATTTTCACGGCAGTTTAAATAGCGAGAGATGACCATACTCATAGCGAATTCCTTTCAATTAAATGATGGGGTAAATACTAATAACTTCCAACGATAATAATTATCATTTACATTAAGAAAATTTGCAAGGCCATTGATAAAATAAAATGCAGTTATTATGTAAACTTATCTAAATTAACCATTTCCCAGATAATGATTAGAGATGTTTCGAGCGAAATTTTAAATAAACTCAGCTGCCTTTTAGATAAGCAGCTTTTTATAGCAATTTTGCAAAACGCTACGATAGAGCTGTTACGAAAATAACGACATAAGAGAATTGATAGAGGATAGGGTTATGCTAAACCAGTCGACAAAACAACCGATCAATAATACGAGCGTCACTGTTAATGTCGCCGTTGCTGTTATTCACTATAAAGATAAATATTTGCTTGGATTTCGAGACCAGTCTCAACATCAAGGCAATCGCTATGAGTTTATAGGTGGCAAAATAGATGCCCACGAAACGGCGAGTCAAGCACTAGTACGAGAAGTCGCTGAAGAGTCGGGTATTGTCATTCATAATAATACGATTGTTAAACTTGGGCGATTGCACCATGATTACGGTGATAAAAAAGTAAGTTTACAAGTCTATCGTATTGAGCTGACCGCTCAGCAGTATGATAAGTATAGGCATCATGGTTATGGTTTGGAGGGACAAGCTCTGACTTGGGTCAATAAGTCTGAGCTGTTAGCAGGGGACTACAACTTGCCAGCTGCCAACAAAACGATTCTTGAATGGCTACGCTTACCTCCAAAGATAGCGATTACTTATCCCTTGTCATACTTTCATGCATACCTTGATACCGCAACGGCATGGTTACAATACCATCAAGATCACATAGAGCCAGATGCTTGGGTCTATATTCGAGTCAAGGACACACGCTTCGAGAATATTGCAGAGCAATTGATGAGCCAGCGACCAGATATTCAGGTCATTGTGCCTAATGACGTTAGCGATCATTATTTGACGACCAATCATCAAATCTTGGCGCATCATCTAACACAAACATCATTACTACAATGGTCTCACGAAGTCAAAGATACTTTCGCCTCTGATCAATTGCAAGCTTTGCTTCATCCATTAATAGTAAGTTGTCACGATGCAGACAGCATTTGTGCAGCCAATAAACTTGCTAATAGTCGTTTAGAGCGACAGGAACCACCAGTAATTGGTGTTTTTTTATCCCCTGTATTGGCGACTCAAACGCATCCTGATGCTAAGCCTTTAGGCTGGGAAGCATGGTCAGATCTAGCAGCACTTGCAGACATGCCTGTCATTGGTTTAGGTGGATTATCGCCAGAGTTATTTGCACAAGCAACGCAGTATGGGGCCACGAGTATAGCTGGTATTCGACAGTTTCTTTAAAAGTATGAGCGAGGAATAGCATCAATTCATTTATCGCCACTCCGTTTTCATATTTTATTAAACATTTTACATACCAGTTACTATGTATTTAGTATTACTAACAAAGACAATGTTATTTACAAACGGTTGCTTTTCCCTACATTGCTACACTGTTTTAATTTCTGGTACATCCTTAATATTACAGTTGAAAATTATGATAGATGAAAGTATAGGCAAACGTATTACTATAATTATTATTCTATATCAGCGATATATTTATATTATCTAATACATAGAATTATTAACTCAAAAAATAATGGTATTTTTATGAAAACCAATAAGTTACTGATGTCAGAAGATTCTGATATACAGGCAGCCGGTTCTCAGTCTGGGCAAAATCATCAAGCGTTTGATGGGCGTTTAAGGGATGATGATACAAGAGTAGCGAGTAACAGTAGCAATGCTAGTAATGATGCTAACTATAATAGGGCCATACACTTGCTCTCAAATGGCGAAAGATCAATAAATGACGATCTTACTTCTACATGTCTGAATGATGAAGTACCGGAGCGTGTATTTATGAACAGTCTTATCAAGCATACTGGAATAGCGTTAGCGATTATTGTGCCGTTGGCTGCATTTTCTGCTTATGCTGCAACGCCGTCAGAAGTACCTACAAGTACCGTAGGCTCTGATAAAGTAGACGCAAATACGGCGAATGCGATTATAGATATCAAACCTTCTTCCATTATTCACAAACCAGCTACCGAACCAACCACAGTAGATAGTCTTGATTTAAAGAAATATAGTGGAAAATGGTACGAAATAGGTCGTTTACCGATGTATTTTCAGCGTAACTGTGCCAGTGATGTAACTGCTACTTATACTCCTAATGTAACAGACCCTAGTATTACGGTATTAAACCAATGTGCTGACGAAGAAGGTGAACCGATTACGGCTGAAGGACTTGCAAAGCCTATAGACGATACAGGTAGTAAGCTTAATGTTACCTTTTTACCATCATGGATTCGCTGGTTACCTGTTGGTCGCGCCGATTACTGGGTGTTGGCACATGATCCAAGTTATCAAACAGCGTTGGTTGGTACACCAGATAAAGAATATTTGTGGCTTCTCGCTCGTTCGCCAAATATCTCACAAGAAAGTTATGCAAATTATCGTCAAATTGCTCAGCAACAAGGTTATGATTTAAAAGCCTTTAAACTGACGGATCATCACAATCAAACAGTAAACCTAGTCCCTTAATGTTAGATAAAAATTGATTCCATGATTTGCAGTTTACTCGTAGCGAACTTGATAGTTGATATGGACTTAGTTTATTAGATAAATAAAAAGGCAACCTAATCAGTTGTCTTTTTGCCATCTATAACCATAGATTCTGTCAAAAACAATACATGATTGATATCAAACGTTAGTAATAACGGTTATCACTAGCAAAATCAGGCATTTTGAGCTAAAATATACCCCAATTAAAACCTATGACAAATACCGTCATACAGCTTACAAACCTACTATAGAACACAATCTTTAATAGTTGAATATCAATCTTCAACGTAGCGTTTCATTCAGTTTACAAGTTTTTATTACTTATATAGTCTTCTATATCTTACAAACACATTTTACTGACCATAAGGATGTTCCTCGTGAGCCAAGCTAATACCTTACGCCAATTACATCAAGATCGTCTAAATAGTTATAACGATCAAGAACAACAAGCTATTGAGTTAATTGGACTGTTAAACAAACTCTATAACGAAAAAGACGTGCAAGTTACTTTGTTCGGCGAGACACTTGATACAACTTCAGTTGGTCAAGTGCTAGCGCTGCATCAAAAAGCAGCTACTCGTGAGCAGAATGGTAAACCTATTGCTATTGCTGATACTCTAGAGATGGTTAAAGAATTGGCTTCTAGTAGTGAGGTTCAATCAGCACGTGTTGATGTCGGTCAACTGATCGCCAATGACACTGATTTGCAAGCGGCTTTACAAGAAGCTGGTGATGATAAATCTGCACAAAACGGTACTACGGACGTTGTGTTGTACGGCTTTGGACGTATTGGGCGAATTTTGACGCGTTTATTACTGTCGCAAGCATCTAGCAAAAAGGGTTTACAACTAAAAGCGATCGTAGTACGTCCAGCTGCTGCAGGCGATCTTGCCAAGCGTGCGTCGTTACTTGAGCGTGATTCAATTCATGGTAGCTTTACGGGCGGCGTAAGCGTTGATGACGATAACAATGGTATGGTTATCAATGGGCGTTTTGTACAAGTGATTTATGCCAATGACCCAAGTGAGATTGATTACACAGCCTACGGTATCGATAATGCGTTAGTGATTGATAATACAGGTATCTGGAAGGATGAGTCGGGCTTAGGTAAGCATTTACAGTCGCAAGGCGTAAATAAGGTGTTATTGACTGCGCCTGCGGGCGGAGATATCAAAAACGTCGTTTATGGTGTCAATAACGACACTGTTGGTGAGGACACTATCGTTAGTGCTGCAAGTTGTACAACCAATGCTATTACGCCAACGTTAAAAGTATTAAACGATGAATATGGTATTGAAAACGGTCATGTTGAAACGATTCATTCTTTTACTAACGATCAAAATTTAATTGATAACTATCATAAGTCTGATCGTCGTGGTCGTAGTGCAGTACTAAACATGGTGATTACTAGCACAGGCGCTGCTAAAGCGGTTGGCAAAGCACTACCAGAGCTGAGTGGTAAACTGACAGGTAATGCTATCCGTGTACCTACCCCTAATGTCAGTTTGGCGATTTTGAACTTAAATTTAAAACAAGCGCCACAAGGTGCAGATGCATTAAATGATTTCTTGCGTAAGATGGCTAACAGCAATACTTGGCAATCGCAAATCTCTTATACCGATTCGACAGAAGCTGTATCAACTGATTTTGTTGGTACTAAGCATGTCGGTATCGTTGATGCGCAAGCGACTATTGTCACCGACAATCATGCAACGGTCTACATTTGGTACGACAATGAAGTAGGTTATAGCACGCAAGTATTACGTTTGGCGACGCAGATGGGCGGTATTAGCTATACTCAAATTCCTGCATAAGACCTATATGAAGATGTGCTTTCATTAAGCTAATTTGTTTGATACAGCTTATGAGTACATTTTAAGCGGTTTAGTATGTTTGCAATATACAATAACACCCGATACTCCATTTGGTT
>NZ_LNUO01000123.1:0-12001 GCF_001462175.1 Psychrobacter sp. ENNN9_III | reverse complement strand
GTGATTATAAGCAGATATATGCAGGTGATGCGCTATTTTCGCCTGAAGTGTCTATCGGGCTGCACGCCCAGCAGCGCCAGTGGTTAAAGCGAGCATTAATTGATGCACAGCAGTTAGGCAAAAAAAACAATCGTAATGACCCATCATAGTATCAGCGCCTTATCAGTCTCTGAAAAGTATGCTACGCTGCCGAGTAACGCCGCCTTTGTTAGTGATTTATCCAACTGGATGCATAAGGATTGGGCGCCAACCCTGTGGGTACATGGCCACACTCACGAGGCATTTGATTATCGTATTGGTAATACTCGTGTAATTGTCAATCCTCGAGCTTATCCTAATGAAGTGAGCAGTACTCCGATTGAGTTTGCATGGGACAGAGTAGTAGATATCGATTAGCATGCCTTGAATCGTGTGATTGGTTCAATACTGGCTCCATAATGATAATTGTAAGACATGACTATTTGATGTCCTATCTCTATATGATGTAACGATTATGACAGCTTGTTAGCGACACTTTTATGGCTAGTTGGCTCATATTTCGTTCACTACTACCCAATAATCTGCTACGCTAGCTGCCATGAGTAAATTTTCTGATTCATCACTTCCTGAGCAAGCCAATGCTCAAAAATCTCTTAAGATGAGTGCGCCTGCCCCCGCGCATTTGCCTGATAGTATGATTTCCTCAGTCAGCTTGTTACCTGAGAATAAGCGCTTGATCTTGTTTACCAGACACTCTTTACGTGAGCGCTCTGATGGTAACGGGTTTGCCAGCTACCAGCTGCCACTTACTCCTAGAGGGCGCATATTAGCGAAGTCTTGGGGGCGTTGGTTAGCAGGTCATCTGCCGTATTCTCTCGACGTAGACAGCATCTCAAGCCCTATTGGACGTTGTGTTGATACCGCGCAACTGATGCAAGAAGGAGCAGGGTTACAACGCGATATTGCGCACCAGTCGTTGCTGGTTGAGCCAGGTAGCTTGGTTACTGAGCCTGAGATCGCCAATGCAGTCTTTAAAGAGATTGGTGTACTCAACTTTATCAATCGTTTTTTGCAAGGGAATCTTGAAGGCACAAAAAATGCCTATCAAGGTGGTCTTGATATCTTATCGCTTTTTTATCAAAACCAGCCACAGCATGGGCATTTAATGCTAGCAGTGAGTCATGATACGTTATTGTCTGCTTTTTTGGCGGTAATGTTCGATGTGATTGAGATTGATTGGAACGACTGGCCCAAAATGATGGAAGGCGTGTTTCTATGGTTTGATGATAAACCATTTGAGCAGGCTAATGCTTATTTCGTTTGGCGAGGTGAGGTTTATGTTCGCCCGATCAATACGTTAATGGACAGCTACCGTGCCGCTGGTTTTCATCCTAGCAAGCTATTGTTGCCCCCAGAAGTGAAATGGACATAATATTAAGCTAAAGATTATATTGCTTTTTTGACTATGATATTTCGGATAGATATAAAAAAACCTTGCCACTAGGACAAGGTCTTTTCACGATCAGCGTTAACGCCACTGATCTTAAGCTTGTAGAGCTTTGATAGCTTTGTTTAGACGGCTTTTACGACGAGCAGACTTATTCTTATGAATAATGCCTTTATCAGCCATGCGATCAAGGACAGGTACCGCTTTCTTGTAAGCTTCGGTAGCTGCGTCATAATCTTTAGATTCGATTGCCGCATCAACACGCTTTAGATAGGTACGAACCATAGAGCGTTGTGACGCTGAATTTTGGCGACGTTTGGTGTTTTGACGGGCGCGTTTACGAGCTTGTGCAGTATTAGCCACGCGTATCTCCTTTATGAAAGACAGATAAAAATATGAATGTTGATTGCAATAATGGGTTTAACAATCATTGGTGACGAGCAGCCGTCTCGTCAAGCATGATGTCGATGTTCAATATCAGGTTTTCTAATATTAATGAATCATCGTAAGCGTCATAGCTATTTGGAATAATTAAATAGCTATGACGTGTAAAGCCGGACATCTTAACAAATTATTGCGCTTAGAACAATATATTTGATCATCAAAGCGAAAAGAAGTTGTATGTAACGCTATGCTAATACGTATAAAGTCTAAAATATAAATAAATAACTGATGAATAGTCGAACCATTGTTAAAAACTCTTACAATAAATCATGAATAGTAGCGACAGTTATAGGGTAACTTAGTTATGATACTGCGCTATGATATCGAAACGGTACGATTTGACGGTTATAAATAGTTTTTATAACATTTTACGACTATGATTAAATGGATAGGATATGCAGCGAAAAGCAATTTTAATTGGCGCAACGGGCTTGGTGGGTCAGCATCTTGTCAAACAGCTTAGCGAACTCTATGATACATTAATAGTCATTGCGAGACGTCCACCGCGGTATATAAACGCTAGCATGAGATTCTATCAGGTCAATGATTTTGATAACTTAGCCGACATTTTTGCAAGCGTTGGTGCAGATGCTACAACAGATGCATTTAGTTGTCTTGGTACAACTAAGAAGCAAGCAGGCAGTGATGAGGCTTTTCGAAAAGTAGACTACGACTATAATGTGAATTTTGCCAAGTTATGCGTTAATAAAGGAGTTAAAAACTTTTTTCTATTATCTGCGATGAATGCTGATGTTGATAGCCGGTTTTTATATAACAGAGTAAAAGCAGAGACTGAGCGAGCTATTATGGAACTGGGGTTTGAGCGTTTGGCTATCTTTCGACCTTCATTATTATTGGGTAAGCACAAAGGACGACCGATAGAAAGCATCACTCAAAAAGCTTTTAAAATTATCTCACCTTTAGTCTCTGAGTCATTACCGCTGCACCCTATTTCAGCCAAGCGTGTTGCAATTGCAATGGCAATGACAGCTCATGATATGTACGAACGTCGCAAATACAGTGAATACCGTATTGAGTCAAAGCCTAGTATTACTGACATCATCGAAAACAAAAGGATGCTGACGATGACTCGTGTCAAAAAGTAAACCAAAACACTATCATATCGTTTGGTTGAAACAATTTATGAACATGCTTTTTAAAAAGTAATAGCCTAAGCATTCAATCAATAATAAAACAACACTAACCATCGTAAGACCACAAAATAGCTGATAGTCATTAACAAGGAGTAAATAACTATGTCAGAATCAACAGCAATGAACAAAGAGAACTTTGTCACCTGTGATCTATTGGATGCCAACCCTGAATCACAAGTCTGTTTACCAAACATTGAAGGTAAGTCGTTCTATAGCTTTGGCGCCAAAGATAAATTCTGTGGCGAGATTGTGACTGTCAAATGCTTTGAAGATAATAGTCGTGTAAAGGCGTTGTTGAATAGTGACGGTAGAGATAAGAATGGTGAAGGCAAAGTATTGGTCGTTGATGGTGGTGGCTCGATGCGCTGTGCGCTGCTCGGCGACATGATTGCACAGTCAGCGATTGATAATGGCTGGGCTGGTGTCATTGTGTATGGCTGCGTCCGTGATGTCGATGACATGGCGCAAATGGATATTGGTGTGATGGCATTAGGCTGTATTCCGCGCAAATCAACACGCCGAGATGAGGGACAAACAGGTATTGAAATCAGCTTTGGCGATTTAACGCTTAATTCTGGTATGTTTATTTATGCTGATAACAATGGCATTATTGCAAATCATGAGCCTTTAATAGCGTAAACTATTATGGTTATCAAACTGCTGCGAGGACAAATAAGCATATATTGCCAGTGGTTATAAAGACAAACCCCAGTTCAAATTATAGAACTGGGGTTTTTGGTTAGAAGTAAATGACTTATTAGTATTTTTCAAGCTCTGAGAGCAGCTGTTCGCGCGCTCTATAAATCCTGCGTAAGCCAAGCCATAGGCTGATACACATAACGATCAACACTGAGGTAAAAGGTAAGCCTGTGCTTACTGAGCCTGCTTGGATGGTTTTTAGGGCCTGTGCGCCGCCGCCATAGAGCAGAGCAATAGCAATAAGACCTTGAGCAACCGCCCAAAATATACGCTGATATATTGAAGCTTCAAGTTTACCACCTGCCGTAATCGTATCAATTACTAAGGAGCCTGAGTCTGATGAGGTCACAAAAAACACCATTACTAGAATAATAGCAATTAAAGAGGTAATGGTTCCTAAAGGCAGGTTTGCCAGCATCTGAAACAAGGTCAAGGAGGCATCACTAACACCCTCTGCCAGCTCACCGACTTGATGGTTATATTGACTCAATCCTGACTGTCCAAATACCGTCATCCAAACGATGGTCACAAGCGTAGGGGCTAACATCACTGAGGTGATAAACTCACGTACTGTACGGCCTTTTGAGATACGAGCGATAAACATACCCACGAATGGTGACCAGCTGATCCACCACGCCCAATAAAATACAGTCCAACCGTGAAAAAATTCATCATCACCGCGGCCTACAGGGTTGGATAAGGGGATAATATAAGTGGCATAATCAACAGCGGTCGCACCGATTTTGCTAAGCAGTCCAAGTGAGTTGCCAATGAAAAACACAAACAGTAGCAAGGCTAAAGCGACCATCATATTGATGTTACTCAAAAGCTTAACCCCGCCATCAAGGCCACGTGCTACTGATATGGTGGCAAGAGCAGTCACCACAACTATAATAGTAATCTCGAGAGAGTTACCCGCAAAATCCCAACCAAACAAATAGTTAAGTCCGCTGGCTGCTTGCTGAGCACCCAAACCTAGTGACGTCGCTAGACCAAATATTGTCGCTAACACAGCCAATATATCGATAATGTGGCCAGGCAGCCCCCACGTTTTTTCTTTAAAAATAGGATAGAATACGGAGCGCATGGTCAATGGAAAGCGAAAGTTATAAGCAAATAAGGCTAACGACAAACCAACTATCGCGTAGATACCCCAAGGATGCAAGCCCCAATGATACATGGTTGCACCCATAGCGGCACGGTAAGCTTCAGGACTGTCTGCTGCTACATCAAGTGGTGTACCTGCCCAACCGCTCGCATAAGCCAATGGCTCAGCCACACTCCAAAACATAAGGCCGATGCCCATACCAGCTGCGAACAGCATCGAAAGCCACGAGCGCCGATTGAAATCAGGTTTTGCATTCATACCGCCAATGCGAATGCTGCCATAGGGAGATACAATTAATATCAGGCTAAATATCACCATAATATTAGCTGTACTGACAAAGAGCCAGTCAAAACCATTGACCACCCAATCTTTGGTACCATTGAGCCAAGAATTGGCTATATTAGGCAGTAATAAAGCAAACAATACAAAGACAACAACGGCAATGGCGGTAAAGAAGAATACCGGTCTATGTAAATCTAAGCCCAATATCTCAGTGTTATTTTCACCAACTGTATGTTCAGTGGTATAGAGCCTGCGACGAAACTTGTCGAGAAGAGGCTTTGGAATCTGTTTTTGCTCGTTCATAGGTGACGAATCTCCTGATGAGTTAGTTGAGCTGGACACCATCAAAGTATCGACTATTCATTGCTAATCAATAGTTTTTGGCAGCTACAAGCTTTAGATTTTAGGTAATATAAAAATACTGTTGGTGCTTTATCAAGAGTACAAGCTGCTTAGTAGTTGAGCACTAAAGACTCAATAAGAAGCACGTATAGGAGATAATTGTTCAAAATACTACGCAAAAGTTCATTAAAAAATGAGTGTATCTGAACAATAGAAAGTTAGCTCAAACTAAACTTTAAAATGGGAATTTCCAAAAGCGTGCCATGTTAACAAACCGTTTAGTTTTGTCAAATCGTAGCAGACTATCAAAGTGGAAATTAGTTTTGGTCAATTGCGAAAATATTCGTATAATAACTGCCAGATTCTTAAATAGATCCTACCTGCTATGTCTATCACTGCTTTAACTGACGCCTTTGCTCCCATTAATGAGCAGCTATTTCCTATTCAGAACTCGCAGAGACGCTGGCTTGCACCCGTACATGGTGCAGTAGGCAGTCTATGGCTGGCAAGTTTGGTCAAAACGACTATGTGGGAAGTGGCAGATCGTTTAAAAGTGGTTGTGGCTCGAGATCAAAACCAGCTTAACCAAATAGAGACTGAGCTGGCATTCTGCGGAGTCGATGCTTATGTTTTCCCTGACTGGGAGACGCTAACGTATGATGAGCTGTCTCCGCATCAAGACATCGTTAGTGAACGAATCAACTTATTGACAGATATGCCAACATCGGGCGTACTACTTATCTCAGTACAGGCTTTGATGCACCGCGTTGCACCGCCTAGTTGGCTGATTGGACAACACTTTGATTTAAGTGTTGGTGATCAATTTGATATTAATACTCAACGTGAGCTACTGGCAAAAGCTGGTTACCGTGCAGTTGACAATGTATTTGAGCCAGGTGAATTTGCAGTACGTGGTAGCATTATTGATATTTTTGCGATGGGTCAGCCATTTCCACTGCGCCTAGATTTATTTGATGATGAGATTGAGACGATTCGTTTTTTTCATCCGCAAACTCAGCGTACGTTAACCGATGATGATCTAAAGGCTATGGTCTCCGGTAATGATAAAAGTATGGGTCAAGAGTCATTATCGTTATTACATAAATTGCCTGATATCTCTAAACCTATTAAGAAGTTTCAAATACTACCTGCAAAAGAGTTTCCTTTAGAAGAGGGCAGAGACACTTTTCGCATGAATTTTGCTGCAATGTTCCCAAACGCTAGTAGCCGTAAATCTGAGCTACATAAAGATGTGATGGCAGGGATTGCAAGTAGTGGACTTGAGTATTATCAGCCGTTGTTTTTTGATCTAAAAGATTGGCAGCAAGAGAGTAGTTTATTTAATTATTTCCCTAAAGATGCTTTGTTTATCACAGATGAGCGAATCAATGAGCGCCAAGCGGATTACTGGTCGCAAATCCAGCGCCGTTACGAGGAGCGTCGTCATGATATTGATAAACCTATCGTAGCACCAGAGCTATTATACTTGCTATCTAATACGCTTAATGAGTATCTTAATCAATATCCACGGGTAATATTAAGCGCGCGCGAAGAGCTTGCATCTATGACAGATGTAGAAGCTACCAACGACAAAAAAGCAGCATCTGCAGCTGCTCAAATACAAAACAAGCAAGGCCTAGTGACACTGAGCGCCCAAATGCCGCCGCAATTGGCTGTTAATCATCAAAAAGCAGAACCTTTGGCAGAACTGTTGGATTTTTTGAATATGCAGGCGCAAAAAGATACGCCAGTATTAATCGTCGCTGAAACTGCAGGTCGCCGTGAGATTCTCATTGAGCTGTTCAAAGGTAAAATTGATATAAAAACTTACGACAGCTTCAAGGATTTTTTGGCAGCAGACAAGACTAGTGATAACAATTCAAGCCAAAAACCACATGTTGGTCTGACAGTTGCACCGATTGAGCGCGGAGTCTACGTTCCCGAGCGCTTGGTGCTGATTAGTGAGACTCAGCTGTTCGGTAGGCAAGTGTTGCAAACACGTCGTCGCCGACAAAGTGGCGTATCAGAAGAGTTCTTGGTCAAAAGTGTCACTGAAATGACGCAAGGCAGTCCTATTGTCCATATCGAGCATGGTATTGGTCGCTATAATGGACTCATTATTCTAGATGTGGGTGACGGTGAGCAAGAGTTTATTCATCTAAAATACGCTGATGATGCCAGTATTTATGTACCGGTGGCCAATCTACAAATGATCAGTCGTTATAGTGGCGGTGATCCAGCACTTGCTCCTCTACACAAAATTGGTAGCGGAAAATGGGATAAAGCCAAGCAAAAGGCATTGCAGCAAATTCATGATGTGGCAGCAGAGCTGCTCAACATGCAAGCAAGGCGCGAAGCCAAAGTGGGTATTCATTTTAAAATAGACATCTCACAGTATGATCTATTTGCCAGTCAATTTGCTTTTGAAGAAACCCCGGATCAAGCCAACGCTATTCACGCGGTTATCGAGGACATGAGACAAAACCAACCGATGGATCGTCTTATTTGTGGTGATGTGGGCTTTGGTAAAACAGAGGTTGCCATGCGGGCAGCATTTATTGCCGTGAGCGCCGGTTATCAGGTTGCAGTGTTAGTACCGACTACTTTGCTTGCAGGCCAGCACGAAGACAACTTCCGCGACCGTTTTGCTGATTGGCCTGTCCGTATCGAGACTTTATCACGGTTTGGTGGTAAAAAGCACCAGGGTACGGTACTGGCGGATTTGGCTGCTGGTAAAGTTGATATTGTGATAGGCACGCATAAGCTGTTACAGCCTGACGTCAAGTTTTCTAACTTGGGTTTGATGATCGTTGATGAAGAGCATCGCTTTGGTGTGCGTCACAAAGAGCGTATTAAGGCTATTCAGACTGATGTAGATAGTTTGTCAATGACAGCGACACCGATACCTAGAACGCTTAACATGGCGTTATCTGGTATGCGTGATATGTCTATTATTGCAACCCCGCCTGCACGTCGTTTGGCCATCAAGACGTTTGTCATGCAAAAGACAGACGCTTTAATGAAAGAAGCTATCTTGCGTGAGTTGCTACGCGGCGGGCAGGTATACTTATTGCATAATGATGTAGCGAGCATTGAGCGCATGGCAGAGACTATTCGCGAGCTGGTACCAGAGGCGCGTGTAGGGGTCGCTCATGGACAGATGCAGGAGCGTGAACTTGAACAAATCATGCAGCAGTACTACCATAAAAAATTCAATGTTTTAATTTGCACAACTATTATCGAAACTGGTATCGATGTGCCGAATGCCAATACTATCATTATTGAGCGCGCTGACAAATTTGGTCTGGCTCAGCTGCATCAGTTGCGTGGCCGTGTCGGTCGCAGTCATCATCAAGCATATTGTTATCTATTAGTACCATCGCTTAAGGGTCTCAAAGGTGATGCCAAACGTCGTTTACACGCGATTGAGCGCGCCAATACATTAGGTGCAGGCTTCATGCTAGCGAGTGAAGATTTAGAGATTCGCGGTGCTGGTGAAATCCTAGGCAAACAGCAAAGCGGTAATATGCAGGCAATTGGCTTTAGTCTGTATATGGATATGCTCGAACGGGCTACCAAAGCCATTAAGGCAGGTAAAGAGCCAGATTTGAGCACGCCGTTGTCGCTGACCAGTGAAATCAATTTACATAGCTCAGCATTGATACCAGAAGAGTATTTGCACGATGTGCATCAGCGCCTATTGTTTTATAAACGGATCAGTAACGCGGATAGTAAAGAAGCCTTGATTGATATTCGTACTGAAATGATAGATCGTTTTGGGGTTCTGCCAGATCAAACCAAACAGCTATTTGCCATTCATGACCTGCGCTTACAAACAGAGCCATTAAAAATTAATAAAATTGATGCCAATAGCCATAGTGTGACCTTAGAATTTGCGCCTGATACACCAGTTGACGCGCTGGCAATCATTAAATTAATTCAATCTGATGGTCAGCGTTATCGTATGAATGGCGCTTCAGGTATTCGTTATAATGACGCAGATAAACTTGAGACAGCGCAGCAGCGGGTTACTGCTATTCAAGAGCTACTGCATTATTTTAGCGAACATACAGTAGCCGAACCCGCTTAAATATAAGTCCGATTTTTCTAGTCAAGGGCGCTATATTGTAATCACTTAGACGCAATTGAGTACACAGTTTTGATAAACTGGTACGATCAGCAGTAGGGATTTGTGAATGTTCAACACGCCTTCACAGATAACTGATAAAATAGCGCCATTATATATAGCTGTTAACTGATTTTATTGAAGTTTTATAACAAGAGAAGCCGTTATTATGTTCCAACTACATCCTAAGCTTGCTGCTGATAGTTTTTTAGTAGGGGATTTTCCCTTGTCGACATGTCGTTTGATTAACGATTGTCAGTTTCCCTGGTTGATTTTAGTGCCACGTGTGTCTGGTATCAAAGAATTGTACGAATTGTCTGAATCTGATCAAGCACAATTTTTACGTGAGTCAAGCTGGTTGTCAAGTCAACTCGCCAAGACATTCCAAGCTGACAAAATGAATGTGGCAGCACTTGGTAACCAAGTTCCACAGCTACATTTTCACCATATAGTGCGCTATCAAAATGATCTGCAATGGCCAAATCCAGTATGGGGCGTACCTGCAGTACCATATACGAAGGATGTATTGGCACAAATGCAGCAGACACTGATGATTGCATTGCGAGGCCATCATCAAATGCCATTCGATTGGCGTATGTAGTCATTACTCAATAGCTAGATACAGTGCTTGGCAAATGGTTACGCTTATATTGTCTGCGTTGTTCTGTTTTTGCTTTTGTTATAACAAGAACATTACCTATTGATATTACTGAATGAAAGTAGATCATATTTGAGGTAGGTAATGTTTTTTTTGATTGCTAATGACGTATATTGTTAGCAGCCTATGTTGTTAGTAATTTATACAATATCAAGCCATATTTTTACTACTAATAAATCAGCTATTTTCTCCTTTATTTTACTATTAAAGTTTAACACTTACTCATTTAAGACTTTTTAACTCTTTCCAATCCAAGCGACCATCAAATATGCCTTTTTCAGGTAGATTGAAATCACCGACTTTATTGAAAAATCAAGAACATGCTCGGTTTGACTATCCAGAGATATTAGTCTTACTGCTTACCGTAGCACTTGTTGCTATGCATTTCGAATTTAATTCTATTTCAATGGCACTTTTTGCTATTGTAAGTTTGCCAAGTCTAATGATCTTGGTTTATAACTATCAGCGTCAGCCAAGCTTTTGGACGTCTAATATCGTCGTAGTGCTATTTTCGACAGTCATTGGGAGTATGCAGTTTTGCACGGTATTGTCACTTAGCTTGTCATTGTTGATCGGCATTCGAATCATCTTAAGCGAACCTGAAAATCGACTTAAACTGATTATAGTTTCTGCTGTTACCGCTATCATGTTTTACTATGTCAGTATTACGCTAAATAGCGATATGATGATTTGTAATGAAGACCTTATATCACCCACCATTCTATTAGCTAGTATTATTACTATATTCTGGCAGTTTTGGGGCATATATCATAAATATCTAAGATATGAAAAAACGGCAGAGAAAGCAAAGGGACGACTCAATACTTTAGTATCGGTCATTAGTAAATTAACCCGCTTTATACCTCCGCAAGTCTGGCAACCAATCGTAAAGTCGGACAGTATCGTAGATGTGAATAACAAACGAGCCAAGCTTACGATTATGTTTTCAGATATTGCTGGGTTCACTGAGTTGTCTGATAGTTTAAGCTCTGACAACCTAGCTGATATTTTGAATACTTATATGAAATGTATGACAGTCATTGCCAATAAACATGGCGCGATGCTAGACAAGTTTGTTGGTGATGGCATGATATGTTTTTTTGGTGAACCAAATAGTCGAGGGACGCGGCAGGATGCATTGGACTGCGTGGCCATGGCAATCGACATGCGCCGTGAAATGCGCAGTTTGCGACAAGAATGGCGTTTAATGGGCTTTGAAGGACTTTATGTGCGCATCGGGATCACTACGGGATACTGCCATGTAGGGAACTTTGGTAGTAATAACCGCATTAGTTATACTATTATCGGTAAAGAGGCCAATCTTGCATCTCGTCTTGAGTCGATAGCAGGAAAGGGAGACATTCTTATTAGTCAAAGAACTTATGATTATGTCTGCCACGATTACGAATGCGAATATGCAGGTACCTATCAATTAAAAGGTTTTGATAGCAGTATTAATGCTTGGCAAGTGCTGGACCCTGATGCTAATAAAGGTCGCTTATCCAAGTGGGTAGATCATACGCTACCTGGTTTTAACTTACATCTAAATTTTAAAGACATGCAAAATTATGATTATAAAGAGATTAAAAACAAACTAAACTTTGCGCTTGAACGTATCGAAAAAGAAGAAAAAGAGCATTCTTTAAACAACAAGTAACTGATAAAGAGAGCAATCTATTGTAATCATTATATTTTATAGATGAAGAATATTAACCCTTAAACTAATTAAAAAGCCAGCTATTACAATATAACTGCTGTTGGC
>NZ_LNUO01000122.1:0-8215 GCF_001462175.1 Psychrobacter sp. ENNN9_III | reverse complement strand
AGCCAGCTATTACAATATAATAGCTGGCTTTTTAGTGTAGCAAAATCTATGCTTAATATTTAATGATTTTCTTTTGCATGGTTGAGCGTATATTTAGGGATTTCTATGGTCAAATCTTTATCTTCAAGCATTACCTGACAAGACAGACGTGAATCCGGTTCCAATCCCCAAGCACGATCTAGTAAGTCGGCTTCAATATCGTCCATTTCTTCTAAACTATTAAATCCCTTACGAACCACGACATGACAGGTAGTACATGCTTTTGACATCTCACAAGCATGCTCGATTTTGACGCCCTTTTCAAGTAAGGCTTTACATAAGTTATCACCAGATTGAAGCTCAACTTCGGTGCCTTCAGGGCAAATCTCATGATGGGGTAGTACAGTAATCTTTGGCATAAATCGTCTGTCCAATACTAATCAATTAAAAATAAAAAAATGAAGCGTTATGAGATAAATTATTATATTAGGTGAGTTATAATTATTAAGTTACAGCCACCAACGAATCTACATATGCTACCAGTCCTGAGCACTTGTACCTGCCATACTGGCTTTGACACTCTGATTCATAATACGAGCAGCAAAAGCATCGCTATGTGGTTTAAGTTTGGCTTGCTCTTTTTCGATAACTGACAAATCATCAGTGTTAAGTGATGTCTGTAATGCTTGAATGTGCTCAATGAGTGACTGCTGCTCCTCAGATGTTAATAAAGAAGCAAACTCGTTAAGTGCTGATTGTAGTGCCAAGACTTCACGCTCTGCTTCTACTTTAGTCTCAATTAGAGAACGCGCATTTTTATCTTCTTCTGCATGCTTAAATCCTGCAGTCAAGAGTTGCTCTTTTTGTTCATCTGACAACCCATAAGAAGGCACAATCTCAATCTGACTCTCTGTCTTTGTCGTGGTTTCTTGGGCACTGACTGTCAACTGTCCATTGGCGTCGATACTAAAAGTCACTTCAATACGAGCAAAACCTGCCTTCATTGGCGGAATACCATATAGCTCAAAACGTCCAAGTGAACGGCAGTTTTCTACTGTCTCACGCTCACCTTGCACTACATGAACAACCATGCCAGTTTGTCCGTCTTGATAAGTGGTAAACACTTGACGTTTTTTGACAGGAATTGGGGTATTACGTGGGATCAATACTTCAACCAAGCCGCCCATTGTCTCAAGACCAAGCGATAATGGTGTCACATCTAATAATAGTAGATTGTCATCACTATCACCGTTAACCAATTGATGCGCTGTCTGAGCCGCGCCTAAAGCAACAACCTCATCTGGATTTAGGCGACAAAGTGGCTGCTTGTTGAAAAAATCAGCTACAACATGCTGAATGGCAGGCATACGCGTAGAACCACCGACCAAAATTACTTCATCTAAGTCAGTGCTAGATAGCTTTGCATCACGCAGTACCTGTTCGCACACACTTAACGTACGGCGACTAACTGGTTCGGTAATAGCGACTAAGTCTTTATGACGTAACACACCTTGATAAGACTGATCGTTAACTACAATGTCGATATCGACTTGATTAGCATCAGTTAACGCTTGCTTATAAGCTTTTGCTTGTTGCGCAAGTATCGACTTGTCATGACGGCTGACATCTTTAGGATCGATGTTTACTTGTTTGATAAGCCAATTGGTCATCAAGCGATCAATATCGTCACCGCCTAAGGCACTATTACCACCCGTTGCTAGTACTTCAAACACGCCATCAGTAAGCTTTAAAATAGAAACATCAAAAGTTCCGCCACCAAGATCATAGATTAAATAATAGCTTTCTTTGTTATCGCTCTTAGCCGAGTCCTCAGCGGGTTTATCAAGACCGTAGGCGACTGCAGCAGCGGTTGGTTCGTTTAATAGACGCAATACATTGATGCCAGCCGCTTGTGCTGCATCTTTAGTCGCTTGACGCTGAGCTTCATCGAAATAAGCCGGTACAGTAATCACCGCACCTTCTATACTGTCTACAGGTAGGGCAGTTGTCGCTCTTTGCTCAAGGGCTGCTAGAATCCGTGCTGATACTTCAACAGGAGATACGTCACCTTGAGCGGTAACAAAAGCTGGCATATCATCTTTATTACCACTTAATTCGTAAGGATGAGAGAATTTGATATCAGCTTGGCTACGGCCCATAAAGCGCTTAGCTGAAACAATCGTATTTTTTGGATCATCCGCTAGATGCGCTAGGGCATCGTAACCAACAAGTGGATTACCAGTGCTTGGATAGTAAACAACAGAAGGTAATAAGGTATCGGTTGTTGTATCTGACTCTAAGACTTGCGCTTTGCCTGAACGCACCACAGCGACCAACGAGCGTGTAGTACCAAGATCAATTCCTAGACCAAAACGATGTTGGTGAGGTTGAGCGCTTTGATTGGGTTCGGCAATTTGCAATAAAGACATAAGATAACTCAAAGATAAAATAAATAAGTGAAATGAAGCAAATCTAGTATGCAGGCGACGATAGTTTAACGGCTAAAGTCTCACTCTACAATAGAAGAAAATAGCGCTTAAAATAAGAAAGTATACAATATTGCTAGTAGTATTTTGACCTTAAGTGTAGAACCTAACATTCATATATTAAGTCTAAACATATAGGTCATCATCATCTGAATGTTCAGCACTTGCTACTTCATCAAGACCAATCGTAACATCAGCGTTTAATTTGACTAAAAACTTCAGTTTTTGTGTCGCATCAATAGCGGTCTGCCAGTTTTTACTTTTATAAGCTTTATCAAAACGTTCAGATTGATACGCCAAACGTTCTATGATTTGCGGATGTAGTTGTTTTAATGTCGCAAGATCTTTGTCTTCAATTGCTTCATCTAAATCAATACGCATCTGCATTGCATCTTCTAAAAAGTCTAAATCAGCAATAGAATGCTCTACATTCTGTGCTTGGTCAGCCATATCAAGCAAGTAGCTGGCACGACTATCAGGAGCACTTAGGGTTTGATAAGCTTGATTGATCAATGCTGAAGCCTGCACAGACCGCTGCTTCGCTTGCGCGATATCTGCTCCGCTTTTTGTATCATTAACAGAAAGATTATCTGGATGATAACGCTTTTGTAGCAGGCGTAGACGCTGATCAAGAATATCTTGATTGACTTCAAACTGTACAGGATGCTCAAATAGAGCAAAGAAATTATCAAACTGAGCTTCTAAAGTGACATCTGTCATATTATGCGCCTTGCTTTTCTGTTTGTTTTTAAGGTCTTTGCCTAACTAAATATTGTAAATATGAGATTGTAACTACGGACTTATATGAGGCTTGATGATCAATACTAACTTTGCGATATTGATATGCTACTGCCCAAGATTATAATCATACCTTTTAAACAGTAAAAGACTCACCGCAGCCACATTCGCCTTTTTGATTAGGATTGGTAAATTTGAAGCCTTCGTTTAAGCCTTCTTTTTCGTAATCCATCAATAAGCCATCTAAATAGACCAAGCTTTTGGGATCAATGAAGATACTGACACCTCGACTTTCATAGCGGGTATCATTGTCGTCAGGTATATCTACAAACTCTAAAACGTAAGCCAAGCCCGAGCAACCCGCTGTACGGATACCAACTCGAATACCTTCACCCTTACCGCGATTATCCAAAAACTCTCGAACATGCTGAGCGGCGCGTTCTGTCATTTCAATCATGCCAACTCCTACTTACCATCAAATTTGATAAAACTTAAAAGGTGACAAGTACATAAGCATCATTGTCACCTCTAAACATTAGTAGTAAAAAGCATACTACTAATGCAGTACTAACAGCATACATTGCGTATGCTATTAAAATTAATTAGTCGCTTCTTCTGCTACTTCGGCAGTACCATGCTTACCTTTGTAGTCAGTTATGGCAGCTTTAATAGCGTCTTCTGCAAGTACAGAGCAGTGAACTTTGACTGGTGGCAAGGCAAGCTCTTGAGCAATATCGTTGTTCTTGATCTCGCCAGCTTGATCTAAGCTTTTGCCTTTTAACCACTCAGTAACGAGCGAGCTTGAAGCAATCGCTGAACCGCAGCCGTAAGTTTTAAAGCGAGCGTCTTCAATGATACCTTTGTCATCGACTTGGATTTGTAGACGCATCACATCACCACAAGCTGGGGCACCCACCATACCGGTTCCAACGTTTTTAGCATTTTTGTCAAGATTGCCAACGTTGCGTGGATTTTCGTAATGATCAATAACTTGGTCACTATAGGCCATGGGGTTTTCTCCTAGTTAGATGATGAGTAGCCATTTATCAACTTTAAAATGTTTAACTACTCATCGATAATTGGGGTCAAACACTTCATATAAAAACGTTATTTATAATTGTCTGATTGTTCATTTAATGGCTATATTTTATAACCATATTATCTATTTTACTAAACTTACACTACCAAATATTAATGCTCCGCCCACTCAACTGAATCTAAATCAACGCCTTCTTGGTACATATCCCAAAGAGGAGATAGAGCACGTAGTTTATCGACTGCTTCGTGCATTTGCTTAACCACAGTATCAATATCTTCTTCGGTAGTATAACGACCGAAACTAAATCGAATTGAGCTGTGAGCTAATTCATCTGGACGACCAATTGCGCGCAGTACATATGAGGGCTCAAGCGTTGCCGATGTACAGGCTGAACCAGATGATACGGCCAAGTCTTTCAACGACATCATCAGTGACTCGCCTTCAACAAAGTTGAAGCTAATATTTACGATGTTTGGTACGCTATTCTCAAGGTCACCATTTAGATAAATTTCTTCGATATCTTGCAGGCCGTCCCAAAGCTTTTGACGCAACTTGGCTGCATGCGCATGATCTTCTTCATAACGCTCATTGGCTAAGGCAAATGCTGCACCGATACCAACAATCTGATGCGTCGGTAATGTACCTGAACGCATACCACGCTCATGACCACCACCATGCTGTTCTGCTTTTAGGCGAATGCGCGGCTTACGGCGAACAAATAACGCGCCAATTCCTTTAGGACCATATGCTTTATGACCAGAAAAACTCATCAAGTCAATTTTCATCTCTTCAAGATTGATAATTACCTTGCCAACAGCCTGAGCACCATCAACATGGAAAATAACACCCGCATCACGCGTGATCTCGCCAATAGCAGCAACATCAGTGATCGTACCAAGCTCGTTGTTCACCATCATAAGTGATACTAAAATTGTATCGTCACGCAATGCTTCTTTAACTTGCTCTGGTAAAATTAGACCAGTACCTGCTTGTGGCTCAAGATATGTGATCTCAAAGCCTTCTTGCTCAAGCTCACGGCAGGTATCTAATACGGCTTTATGCTCAATCTTACTCGTGATGATATGCTTACCGCGAGACTGATAAAAATGCGCTGCTCCTTTGATTGCTAGGTTGTCTGATTCTGTCGCACCAGAAGTAAAGACAATTTCGCGAGGGTCGGCATTAATGACTTCAGCGATTTGCTGACGTGCTGTCTCTACTGCTTCTTCTGCTTGCCAGCCATAGCCATGTGAGCGCGAGGCTGGATTACCAAAGATGCCATCTACAGTCAGATACTCGCTCATCTTAGCAGCTACTGATTTAGCAACTGGGGTAGTGGCGGCATAATCTAAATATATAAGGTTGTTGTGTTGGCTCATGCTGGGTTTGCCTCGCTAGTCGATAAAGTAATAGTATTAATGTCTTTTAAAGAAATCTCTTTAGTAGAGGTGTGCTGACGTTCTGATACTGTTTGCACGTTTTCCATGTCTAATAATTGCGCTAGTGTTATATTTTTCAAGTACTGTTCGATATGATTTGACAATGCACACCATAAATCATGGGTTAAACACATTGTACCACCTTGACAATCACCGCGTCCTTCACACTGCATAGCATTAACAGATTCGTCAACAGCAGATATAATGGTCATCACGTCTATTTCATCCAAAGGCTTAGCTAAATGGTAGCCACCTGCAGCACCGCGAATACTGGTAACCAAACCACGTTTACGAAGTTTGGAAAATAGCTGTTCAAGATAGGAGATAGAGATAGATTGCCGTTTTGCAATATCAGATAAGGATACAGCACTGTCTTGCTGACTGGTCTGCAAAGCCAAGTCTAATAAAGCGGTAACGGCATACCTGCCTCGAGTAGTTAAACGCATAAAATATCTCCAAGCTGATCAGTTATAAGCCAAATTCAATAACGAGCTTAGGCATGTTGATTAGTACAGTTGAGGTAAGGTTACTTACATCATAGCGTTATTAAATAACTTAGTCGCTATTACTGCTAGACAACAGATGGTTAACCCGATATGTGCTGCGATAGAGATATTATACTTAATCCTGAGTAATTTAGTCAAGATTAAAGTGTCTTAGTATGGTTAATCTTACCTATCACGATTATTGATAAAAGTAATCGGTAAACTCGAAGCCCAAATAAGACATAAAAGAGGAGGTAATCGGAAGAAGATTACTTGAGATAAGAACGCTTAACGACATGGCAGAGTTGTCATTAAGCGTTTTTAGTCAAAGAAAGAGGAGCCAAATAGGTTAGCTCATTAGTAAGGCAATGATGGCACCGATTGCAATAACAGTGGCTATTACTGACACAATGGTGAGGGTTTTTTGTCTACTCTGTAACTCTTTGACTGTCGTTTCAAACTCGCGATTTTTTATGGTCAACGTATTTATTTGAGTCTGTTGTTCTGCAATACGCACTTTATAATTGTGCTTCTTTTCTTCCATCTCTTCTGCGCTAGGCTTTTGCTTGCCATTGCCACCTTTGAATTTTTTTATGACACCTTGAATCAAGCTACCTAGTCCCAATTGAGTGATAAACTGTTTAATCAATTGTACTTGAACAGCTTCCCCGCGCATTTGTAGTTTTTCAGTCGCCTCACTGTCGTGAGAGGTAAGAGCATTCAATACTTGAATACTATAGGCGTTAATAACCACATCAGGCTCACTACGATCAACCGGTAGCTGCGCATCAAGTAACACCCCTTTATAGCTAAAAGTTGCAAAAACCTCTACATGAGGTAAGTACAAGCGCAGACAAACAACAGTGCCCTGTTTCGCTAGTGGATATGCAGCCCTACGTAGCTCAGGATCTAGGCGTAGCAACAGCGTCAATGCTGACTCAATGAATACTAAAACGATATTAAGAAGAGAGTGAGACAATGTAGTACGCTTCATGTAAGTAATCCATTTTATTGGGCAGGTTAGAAATAAACATAAAATATGAGTAGCAATAAATAATTGCAATCATAGGATTGATTATAGTTTGGTTTTTATAACATATTATGCGTTAGCTATCATAATGTTTCCATCATAAAAAGTAATGTGTCTCTATGTCAGTTAATAAATTGTTGCGCTATTCACCCAATGAAGACTAAAAACCTTATGAGCGTTAGCCTAACTGAACCGTAAGTGGGTAAAAATAAGAAAAAGGCCATTAGTCATCAATCAATGAGCTGATACCAGCGTCAATTGCTATTTTATAATATACATTTTTACCTTCCAATTTGAGTTAAACCTTTAAGTTATATTAAAAGCGTTACCTTTTTGATAAAACTATCTGTTACAGAGCACCAATATGGCTTTAGTGATTTACTAAACTGTTCTTTTATAAGTGGTAATTTTGGGACGAATTTATACATGAAACGACGAGTTACAGGTGATTTGCGTAACGTTAGGTGTCAAATACGTAGTTTCGCGGGCGAAAAAATGTAAAATCGCTTGCGCTCCTTTTGTTGCCTTGATATAAAGGCGTTAATAACGCGCAACCACAAACAAAAGCGTCTAGAATGGTTTTTATTGCTTATATCACGTGAGAGCGATACAATGCCGGACGTTAGCGTTTATTTTAGCCCTTAAACTTGAAGGAAATTTTATGAATAAGTCAGAATTAATTGATAGCATCGCAGATAAAAGTGGCCTTAACAAAACTCAAGCTGGTGATGCATTGAACGCCGTTATGGAAAGCGTTGGTGAAGCTCTAGAAGCGGGTGAAAGCATCTCATTAGTTGGCTTTGGTACGTTTAGCGTAAAAGACCGTAAAGCCCGTACTGGCCGTAATCCTAAGACGGGTGAAGAGCTAAGTATTCCAGCAAGTAAAGTACCAAGCTTTAAAGCTGGTAAAAATCTAAAAGAGCGCTTAAACTAGGCGTATCTTGGCTTGTTTTTATATAACTGTTGTTTAACTCTTGTTAGCGAAACAAGCAATAAAAAGCACCTTTAGATAAAGGTGC
>NZ_LNUO01000121.1:0-11709 GCF_001462175.1 Psychrobacter sp. ENNN9_III | reverse complement strand
CTCCACTGTACTATACAGTGGCTTTTTTAATGAATCATATCGTGACAAGTCTCTACGTTACATATTGCATGCTAGTGGCGGAAATGACGCATACCTGTAAATACCATGGCGATACCATGCTCATTTGCCGCAGCAATGGTCTCATCGTCACGCATAGAACCACCCGGTTGAATAATAGCTGAGATACCAACCTCTGCTGCATTATCAATTCCATCACGGAACGGGAAGAAAGCATCTGATGCCATGACAGCTCCTTCAGTAACCAATCCAGCGTGCTCAGCCTTAATAGCTGCGATACGAGCTGAATTGACGCGGCTCATTTGACCTGCGCCAACACCAATAGTACGCTGGTTTTTGGCATAAACGATAGCGTTGGACTTGACATACTTTGCAACGTTCCAGCTAAACAGCAAATCAGCGATCTGGGCTTCAGTTGGCTGAACATCGGTTACGATTTTTAGATCATTAGCCGTAATCAAGCCTAAATCTTGTTCCTGCACGAGTAAACCCCCGTTGACGCGCTTGTAGTCAAGTTGAGAGTCACGCTGAGCTGGCGTTGGTAATTCGCCACAAACCAATACACGTACGTTTTTCTTAGCCGCGGTTGTGTCAAGCACACCGTCTTCAACACTCGGCGCAATGATCACTTCAACAAACTGGTTGTCAATAATAGCTTTAGCAGTCGCAACTGTTAATGGGCAATTAAAAGCAATGATACCGCCAAAAGAGGACTCAGGATCGGTACTAAAAGCTGTTTTGTAAGCAGTGACTTGATCTTGATTCACTGCTACGCCGCACGGATTGGCGTGCTTTACAATCACACAAGCGGGTGCATTAAAGGCCTTAACGCACTCAAGAGCTGCATCAGTATCAGCGATATTATTATAAGAGAGGGCTTTGCCTTGTAGCTGCTTAGCAGTAGCAATAGAAGCTTGCTGGCTCTTTAGAGGCTGGTTTTCGGTATAGAAGGCAGCATTTTGATGAGGATTTTCACCGTAACGTAGGTCTTGTGCTTTCTCAAGCTGCACATTAAAGGTACGTGAAAAATTCTCTGGTTCTTGAGTGTCATTGACACGGCTACCTAGGAAGTTAGCGATCATACCATCATACTGGGCGGTATGTTCAAACGCTTTGACGGCTAAATCATAGCGTAGAGCCGTTGTCAGCTCAGTACCGTCACCTAAAGCGGTAAGCACACGCTCGTAATCAGCTGGATCAGTCACAATACCTACATGAGCGTGGTTTTTAGCGGCGGCACGTACCATAGTCGGACCACCAATATCGATGTTTTCGATAGCATCATTCATAGTGACGTCAGCGCGAGCAATTGTCTCAGCAAATGGATAAAGATTAACCACGACCAAATCAATACGATCGATACTATGTGAATTCATCACTGCATCGTCTGTACCACGGCGACCTAAAATACCGCCATGAATTTTTGGATGTAATGTTTTAACACGGCCATCCATCATTTCAGGAAAACCGGTATAATCTGATACTTCAGTTACGGCCACATCATGCTCTTTGAGCAACCGATAAGTACCGCCAGTGGATAATAAGTTGAATCCTGACTGAATAAGCCCTTGAGCAAATTCTACGATATTAGATTTATCAGAGACTGAGAGTAGAGCAAACGGTTTGGTAGCCATAAAAACGATTCCATAAAAAAAGCCCGACACAGACGTCCGGCAAGATAGTAGTGGCAGTCACAGATATAATCACATCAAACCTGTGAATTGCCGTATACAATAATGATAAAGCGTAATATTAAGCTTAGTGTTAATTTTTAAGGTTATAGCAACGCATATAAAGCCAGTTACGTACTGCTCAGCCTTAAAAAATAACATGCCAATAATCACGGTGCCTATAATAAAACATCTGGCCCATTTACACAAAACTCAATATCATTTTAGAGCATAAATACTACTTTCTATACAATCAGCTACATTAAATTATGGGTTTTTAGTTTTTTACGCAGTGTGCCACGATTAAGCCCCAAGATTTGAGCACATTTGGTTTGATTTCCACGAGTCTGCTCAAGCACGACAGTTAATAAAGGCAGCTCTACTTCTCTTAAGATAAGCTCATAAAAGTCTGTTGGCATCTCATCTTCCAAAGCGGCAAAGTACTCACGTACGACACGTTCGACATGTACTCGTAGAGGGGCATTCACTGGCGCAAGCTCTGTGTCACTAGATAAGAGGCTGTCTGAGCTTTGCAAACTGCTTTGTGCGTCAGTTGTTGGTTGCTGAATACTATCTCGATTATCAGACTCATTAAAATGATTAGAATGCTGGGCAAGACGGTTGGCAGAAGGAGGAACTGAGTGTGCCATAAGGTGATGTCCTTAAAAATTGTCATACGACAAAGGTTATGAATAAAGGGCTAACTGAGTGTCAAATTACATATCAATGTAAACATCAGGCTAGAAACAGACAAATATAAAAGATTAATAAATAGGATCAATAGTTACTCTATTAATCTCATTATTGACAACTGGAACGGTAAACATAAAGGGTTTGTTTTGTTCAGCAGAGAGTACGTTTTGTTTGCTGACTAGATAGTCCTTTGGCGTGGCAATGAACTCTCCAATGACATCATCATTACTATAAATACTGACTTTTAGATTGGGTAATAACTGGGATTTTGTACTTTGATTTGCCAAGGTAGCTGCTATGTCAGTAAACTCGTCAGCAGTTTTTACTGTACTGGGCCGATAAGCCACATCATTGATATCGAAAGCTGACATATTAGCGTTGGGTAGGCTACAAGCTGCGACAGCGCAAACAGCTTGTAAGCGCTCCGCATGGATTGGGTCTTTGACTAGGTTGTCTAAATTAAAAATAACATATTGTGCAAACAATAGCATTACCAACACCAAACAGCCAGCTAACCATAGTAAGGAGGCTACAGATGTCTGCATACGAGATTGTACTGGATAAATACGTGATTGAGCTTTACTTGCTTGCTTAGAAGGAGTTTGAAATTGATCTCTTAGCGGTACGCCCATGCTCGCTAACAATTGCGATAAGTCAGTACCAGACTCTACAACGTCTGTACTGTTGTTTTGCTCCTCAAGGAGCTTTTCGAGCCATGCATTATCACTATCACTATCATTAACACTATTAGTATTGTCATTTCTGCGAGAAGCATTGGCAGATGCTGAGGCGTTATTATGCTGAGGCTTAGTGTTTATGACATAGTTTGACTCTTCAAACGCCTTTTCTTGCTCGTTATACATATCATGAAGGATAGGAGAGTCGCTAGTCGTAGCATCTGTAGGTTTAGGTTCCGCGTTTTCAGAATCTGAACGTACTGACGATATCTGCGTGGTGTTCAAATCAAAGGACCAAGCGCTCATTTCATCCCATGAGTCGTACTCCAAGTTTGATGGTTCAAGATCGTCAATGGGCATGTCATCATGGATGAGCGTATCAGAAGATAAGAAGTCATCGTTATGTTGAGAAGTATTGTTGTTGCTTTTTTCGATAAAAGTGGAGGTGCTACTGACATCTGAAGGTTCATCACCAGAAACTACAAGGTTTTCATTGACCAAAAATATCTGCTGACAACGTTTACAGCGTACTTTTGCATCCAGCTCACTTAGCAAAGTTTGTGGTAAACTAAAGTAGGCTTGACAAGAAGGACATTGAGTTTTGATAAGCGTAGTCATGTAATTGAGTCCAAAGAAATACAGTAATAATTACTATGTACCGACTCACCAAAAACTGTCTTGTTTTAGATATTTATAGGTATCTGTATCGCGATAGACAATAGGAGAGCAGTATTGCGTTTGCAAAATCCAACCAGTTGTCTATCGTAACAGATGTAATAAAGTGTTGCTAGTATGTAAATAAAACTATTTGGTATTGCTATTATGTAAATACTCCTGATAAGCGTTGCCAATGTTGATCTTCTTGAGAAGTGAAAGCATGTTTGGAGTCAAGATTAAAGTAAGGGCGATAAGCTTCTGCAACTTGCTCGGTTTGAGACTCGATCAATCCTGCCAACACTATGCGTCCTTTTGGTGCGATTAAAGTTGCAAAGTAAGGAGCGAGATTAATAAGAGGTTTTGCTAAAATATTTGCAACAATAACATCCACAGGAATAATATCGTGTTGTGCGCAATAGTCTGTAAACTCCTCTGGTAAAAATGCTTGCAATCGTTCATCAACTTTATTGCGTGCAGCATTTTGGTTTGTAGAAAGTACTGCTTGTGGGTCAATATCGACTGCATAAACTTGTTTGGCGCCTAATAGTAATGCGCCGATACCTAATATACCCGAGCCGCAACCATAGTCTATTATTACTTTATCTTTTAAGTCTTGTTCTGTCAGCCAGTCTAAACATAGGCGCGTAGTGGCATGATAACCTGTGCCAAAAGCAAGCCCTGGATCCATAATAATATTAGTAGCATCAGCATCAGGTGGCGTTAGCCAATTTGGAACAATCCAGAGATTGTTAGCGCATTCAATTGGATGATAATGAGTCATCCATTCACGTTCCCAATCTTTATCATCGACCGCAGTGAGCCAAATTCGACTGGCTTGGATTTGCGCTGCAATATCATGACTGAGCTGCTCAACAGCTTGTCGACTCCCATCTTCGGTAGTAGCGTCAAAGAGACCAGTTAGTATCACGTCATCCCACAGGGGTGATTCGCCCGGTAATGGCTCAAATAGAGGTTGATCACCTGCATCGTCTAGCGCGATAGACAGGGCGCCTGCCTCTAATAACAGTGCCTCTGCAAGATCGACGTTTGCTTTTTCACATTGTAGGTGCAGTTGTTGCCATGCCATAAAGATAACCTTGATTAAATTAAATTGAGTGAATGAAAAGTAAGTTGTTGTATTTTATATAAAAACCATTCAATAATTACTTGAGTGCTTGCTGCGCCTCACGAACAACACGCGAATCGTTTTGTTGTTGACCTGAGCGTAGGATAAGCTGCCATAGTGAACGGCGACGATTGGCGTCTTCAGAAACGGTCAGACCTCGACGAGCCATGGCCTCAGCTTTACGCGGTTGCCCTTTTTTTAGTGCTACTTGTGACAGATAAAAATATACTGCAGATGATCTGGGCGCTAAACGCTGTGCACGGGTAAAGCTGTTTTCAGCAGCAGTCAGATTGCCTGATTTGAGCTGATTAGTACCAGTTTGCATTAGATTGCGAAAAGCTGGCAAGTTGCTTTGATTATTAGTAGGTTGACGGCTTCTTTGCTGTGAATTTTGACGTGCCTGCTCTAATAGTTCATTGTGTGACGGTGCAGTAGGGGGTTGTGAGATCATATAATCATCACGTGGAGGAGTATATACAGGCTCGTTAAATATGACTTCTCGTTGTTCTATAACCTGTGTTTGCTGCGTTAAAGGATTATTAGCAGTTGAGGTGTTTTCTGAGTAGGTATTGTTTTCTGGCGTAGCATCAGTAGGCGGTATATATGGTTTGGTAGGGTAGGTATTTGTAACATAAGTACGATTCTGAGTAGTTTGTGGTGTTTCAGTCGTTGCAGGTGCTACGGTCACAGGTGTTTTGGTGGTCACTGTAGCGGTGTTGCTAGGTAGTGGCGAGGTCGTCTGACAAGCACTCAACGTCAACATACTGATGAGCGCACTTGATACCAAAAAAGATCTGATGAGACTTTTGTGCTTTTTGTTCTGTACTATTAAGTACTGATGTTGCATAAATACCGCCATATCAAACCCCTTATTTTGTATCATTTTAACCACCAGTATGAATCAACAACTTAAAAACAATTTGTTAAAACCACTCAAGAGCTCGATCGTACCAAGTGTCTGTACGTCTTTGAGTGTCGTTATCATTACCTTCTGCATTTGGCTCGATTACCTCACTGTTTGGTATCTCTAGACCTTCACGTTGACGCTGCTGATTAATCGACCCTTGCTCGTTTTCCCATTGTATTTGACCACGCGCTTGCTCCTGCTGATATAAAGAAATCGCACAACTACTCGCTTCTTCTGGCAAATGCGCTGACAGAACTGGTAAGTATCGAGCCGAGGCACAGCGTTCATTAGATAGTTTGCCAGAGTTGTTCTCAAGCCATAGCCATTCAATTCCTTCAGGCTCTGCCATAGCGACAGGCGTCAACTTTATACGATTCATATAATCAACCCATACTGGTAATGCTCCAGTACCACCACTAAGCCCAATTGGTTTGTTATCATCGCGTCCAACCCAAACGACGCTCACATAGTTGCCGCTATAGCCTGCAAACCATGCATCACGGTAGTCATTGGTCGTCCCAGTCTTACCCGCTAGGTTTAAATTGCTACCGAGTGATTGGGCACGTTTGGCAGTACCGTTTTTGACCACTTCTTGTAAAGCATAGTTGGTCAAGTAATTGGTTTCAGGTGGTATGCTGCGCTGAGTGTTCAGACCAGTACGCTGCAAAATTCGCCCGCGATTGTCAATGACGGTTCGAATACTATGAATAGGGGTGCGAAAGCCGCCAGTTGCAAAGACTTGATACACGCCAAGCATATCCATAGGACTTAAGTTAACTGAGCCTAACAGTACTGAGGGATAAGCGGGAATTTTTTCTTCAATACCCAAACGACGTAACTGTTTGGCAAATGTGTCGATACCAAATTCCATACCCAAACGTACGGCGCTTTGATTGTATGATTTGGCAAGTGCAGTCGTTAATGGAACATAGCCATGATCACGACCGCTATAGTTTTTAGGGTTCCACTTGCTACCATCCCCTAAGTTGACTGTAATCGGAGAGTCATCAACGGGGCTAGCCAAATTGTAGCGCCCACTTTCAAGTGCTGTCATATAAATAACAGGTTTTAACAATGATCCAACCTGACGCTTGGCATCGACCGCACGGTTAAAACCAGTAAACTCGCTACCACTACCAACGACAGCGACTAGCTCACCGGTCTCAGGATTGGCACTGACCAAGGCACCTTGCAAGTCTTTAGTCTTGCTACTTTTACGGCGTAACTCACCAAGTTTTTTGTCGACAGCTTGATCAGCTGCTAGTTGCGCAATAGGGTCAAGGGTACTAATAATAGTAAGACCTTCGTTTTTTAGGTCATCAGAGTAATAGACGTCATTAAGCTCGCGCTTGACGATGTCCAAAAAGTCTGGAAATTGACTTTTACCTTCAACAGGCTTATCTACAACCCCAAGAGGCTTTTCTAATGCCGTGTCGTATTGCTCTTGACTGATAGAACCCATCTGTAGCATATTATTGAGCACTACATCACGACGCGCTTTTGAATCATTGGGATGGCGGCGAGGATTATAGACGCTTGGCCCTTTAGCCATACCGACTAACATGGCTTGTTGATCCAACCGAAGCTCATTTAGTGGTTGGTTAAAATAAAATTGTGCAGCTAAGCCAAAACCATTTATAGAGCGATTGCCATTTTGACCAAGATAGATCTCATTGAGATAAGTTTGCAAAATCTCATCTTTACTATAATGCAGCTCCAGTAATACGGCCATCAGTGCTTCATTGGCTTTACGCTTAAGGGTGCGATCAGAATTCAGATAAAAGTTTTTGATAAGCTGCTGGGTGATAGTCGAACCCCCCTGCATAGAGCCACCAGAGAAGTTGTTGATTACGGCACGTGCGATACCGCGTATAGATACGCCTTTATGCTCATAAAAACCACGATCTTCAGTCGCAATTAAGGCATCAATTAATGGTTGCGGCACGTCATCTAAAGAGACAACCATTCGATCTTCATTGCTATCCGGGTAAATACCGCCAATACTTACAGGCTCAAGACGAATAATGCCAGTCTTATTTTGTTCAGTGCTCTGAATCGTCTTAATCTTGTTATTTGCAATCGTCATCTTAATGACTTGTTCTTTATCAATATCGTTTGCACTATAAGTAAAGCCGCGCGTATGGATAAAGTAGTTATTGCCTGATTTATAGAAGCTACCTGTGCGATCATAGTCCTTGTTGCTACGATAATTAAGCAGCTCAAGCCAAGTCTTCATCATGCTGTTGTCAACTGCCGCACCTTGATAGAGCTCGAGCGGCTGCGAATACACTTTGGCAGGAATATCCCAGCGCTTACCTTCAAACTTATGAGTGATAGTACGGTCAAGCTTGACCAAATACAGCGCCAATAAAACCATGCCAGCGATGACGATGATTAATAGGATACTACTGAATACAATTCCACGCTGCTGCGAGGGAAGAGTGCCTACAGCAGACTGAGGTAACTTAGGATTAGATTTTCGCACTGATAACGCACCGTATTAGGATAAAAAACTGCCTCATAATGACGCAAATTGACAAAATTTTCAATCTATCATCATCGACTCAGGGTTTTATTGGGTTTAGCTAGGAAGGTGTATAATGGTATAACATTGAATATCAATATATAAATTGATTAAATAAAGCGTGGTAGTAGTGCTAATATGATTCCAACAGAACTAAAAACAGCAAAAAACTCTGTATTTAACGAATGAGTTTTAATACTGCATTAACTTATATATGACTGACTATAAGGTTTTAATTTATTTAATGAGTGCCATATAGGATAACAGTCTATACGCCCAAAAATGGTGTTTTTTGTATGGATTATCTGCTGTTATTTTATCAATAGTTGCTGAGTTATTGTTAAGCTTAAATTTAGTCGAAATCAAGCAATATTTATGCAACACAATGTCTATAAAGCAGTGTGTCTAAAGGAAGTAAGCACGGTTATGTCTAGTGTCTCGTCATCAATACCCACAATCACATCCCATGAAGACCGCTCTATCACTGAAGGCTTGGTATTGCCGCTTGCAGGTCACTGTTTCCATTGCGGTGATCCAGTACCGCAGCCACCGTTTCATGCTGAGATATTAGGTGAGTCGCGTGAAATGTGTTGTATGGGCTGTCAACTGGCTTCTCAAAGCATCGTAGAAGCCGGACTTGAGCAGTATTACCTTGATCGATCAGAAATTAACCGGACAGCCAGTCTACCCACTCAATTAACGCGCCTTGAAGCCTATGATAATGATGAAATCAAGTCGCAATTTGTCTATGCCCAAGATGGTATGTCAGTTGCAGAGTTGTCCGTCAACAATCTACGCTGTGCCGCTTGTACGTGGTTGATCGAATCGCGCTTAGATGAATTAGACGGTATTCGTAAATGTCAGGTGAACTTGACCAATCAGCGCATGCGAGTGATTTGGGATGAGAGCAAGCTACCTATCAGTCGCATCCTAGCTGTCATCAATGAGATCGGCTATGAAGCAAAACCTTATCGGCAAGATACCCATGAGGCTATGCTGGCACGTCACAACAATCAGATGCTACTAAGGCTTGGTATTGCAGCATTGGGTTCCATGCAGGCGATGATGTATGCCGTAGCGATTTATTTTGGTGAATATAGCGATATGCTGATATTCCAGCGCGACTTTTTACGCTGGGTATCTTTGTTTGTTAGTACGCCTGTGTTTTTTTATGCAGGCATACCGTTTTTTACGTCGGCTTGGTCAGCGATTCGTGCACGCCAAGTTAATATGGATGTACCAGTCAGTATTGCCTTGATTGTTACTTTCTTTACCAGTCTCTATGCTACTGTTACTGGTCAAGGAGAGACATACTATGACTCAGTCAGTATGTTTATTTTCTTTCTATTGGCAGGGCGTTATATAGAGCATAATGCACGTCTAAAAGCAGCTACTATGGCGAACGACTTAGTCGTTGTAGAGCCGGTACTGGTACAAAAAGTCGCCGAAGACAAAGAGTCTGCCGAACGTATTTTGCAGCAATTAAAGAAAAATGCGCTTGAAGAGGTCGACGTTAATAAAGCAGCAAAAAATTTCGCTAATCAGATTGACAACGAGGCTATAAAGGCTACAACCAACCAGCATGTACCAAGTTCTATACCTAACTTTATGCAGAACATGGAGGACGATGTCCAGCAACTAACCTCGCGTATTGCTAAAGACTGGCAGCAGATACGTAATCGACATTTGGGTCTCTTAAAACGACCAAACGAAGATAAAGAAAAGCAGATGGTCACCGCGCATAGCTTACAAGTGGGCGATATCATCATGGTTGAGGCGGGTTCTGAGATTATTAGTGACGGTATTTTGCTAAGTCCAACTGCTACGGTCTCTCAGAGCCTATTAACAGGTGAAGGCAACTTGATTGCTAAAACTCAAGGTGACTATATCATTGGTGGCGCTCAGAACGACAGTCAGCCGTTTGAGATGTTGATTACCGCACTGCCAGCAGACAGTCAAATAGGCTTAATTGATAGGCTAATGAACCGTGCTATGAGTGAAAAGCCAAAGCTGGCTCAGCAAGCAGATAAGCTGGCACGTTGGTTCGTGGCGCGCATTTTAGTACTGTCGGCGTTGGTGTTTATCGGCTGGTATATTGTTGATCCAAGCCAAGCAATTTGGGCAACCGTAGCGGTTCTAGTAGCGACCTGTCCCTGTGCACTGTCATTGGCCACTCCGATTGCGTTGACTGTCTCGACCAATCGCTTGGCAAGCTATGGTTTTTTGACGACTCGTGGACATACGCTGCAAACACTAGCAGAAATCACCCATGTGGCTTTTGATAAAACGGGCACACTCACTTATGGTAAGCCAAATTTATTGAATATTGAGCTGTTGAATTCTGCACAACAAAATGAAAGCTATGATCTAGAACCAGCTTCACAAAAAAACGGTCTCTTAGCCATTGCTGCCGCTTTAGAAGTAGGCAGTCGTCATCCTATTGCTCATGCATTGCTAACAGCGGCTCATCAGTTACACTTACCGCATGCGCAAGGTTTGCAGCATTATCCAGCGGGCGGGGTGGAAGCGACAATTGAAGGCGTCTTATACCGTATTGGTCATATAGATTTTGCGTTAGATAGAGCCAATGATATTTCTGTCAACGATAGTTTTGATAGTCATATAAGCGCCATCGATGATTCAGTTATTAACTTGGACGCTCATCGTGCCAGCTCTGCGGTGGTGCTATCGTATCAATCAAACGATAGTAGTACGTGGCAGGCGCTGGCATGTTTTTACTTCAATGATAAGATACGTGATAATGCCAGAGTGATGCTTAACACACTCAAAGAATATGGTATCGAGTCAGTGATGTTGACAGGGGATCCAAGCTCACAGGCGCTTGTAATGGCTAAAGATTTAGGAATGCAAGCTGCTTACAACGGTTTATCGCCAACCGATAAAGTCAACCACTTACAAAAACTGCAAGCTGAAGGTGCCGTCGTTTTGATGGTCGGCGATGGTATTAATGATGCACCTGTGTTGGCAGCAGCAGACGTGTCGACCTCGATTGCTGGGGCGGCAGATTTGGCACAAGTATCTAGTGACAGTATCATATTGAACGGTCAAATTGGAGCAATTACTGCTGCCAAACGTATCGCTGATAAAACTGAACGTATTATTAAACAAAATTTTCGCTGGGCCCTCGCTTACAACGGTATGGTATTAATACCAGCAGCTTTAGGCTATGTTCCGCCTTGGCTTGCTGCTATCGGTATGTCGCTAAGCTCATTATTGGTGGTGTTAAATGCGCTGCGTTTAAAACGAGCTTAACCTATATTTGCATATGACAGCTGTTATCAGCTAGTGACTTCAAGCTTATCTGATTTGTTAATCTGTCTGTTCGCATTAGTCGTTGTAATTCAAGTTTTAACCAGCCATCAGTTTTATCCGTAAAAAGACCGCCTTTTGTTAAAGGCGAGAATGAGGGCCCGCGG
>NZ_LNUO01000120.1:0-4400 GCF_001462175.1 Psychrobacter sp. ENNN9_III | reverse complement strand
TTATTGAAGCAAATAATTACCAGAAGTAATCAATAGCTATTCAATAAAAAACCGTTAAAACAGCTTCGCAGTTTTAACGGTTTTTCTAATGGTTCTAATGATGATCAAAGCTTATATCATCAGAGCTTAGTGTTTTATATTGTTTTTATAACCCAGCAATTTTGCTATCACCGTCTTCACGATCTAGACCAAATGCAGTATGTAACGACTTAACCGCTTTTTCCAAATGCTGATCTTGAATCAAAACAGAAACTTTAATTTCGCTAGTCGATATCATTTGGATATTGATGTTGTTTTCAGCAAGAGTTTGGAACATTAAGCTGGCAACACCTGCATGCGAGCGCATACCAACGCCTACTAATGAAACTTTGACAACTTCACTATTGCCTAGGATCTCTTTTGCACCAATCTCATCTTTAACCTCGTCGTTTAGCACCTTCATAGTTTTGTCTAAGTCAGTGCGATTAACGGTAAAGGTGAAGTCTGTTGTACCTTGATCTGAAAGATTTTGTACAATCATATCGATCTCAATGTTAGCGCGACCAATCGGGCTTAAGATAGCAGAGGCAATACCAGGATGATCAGGTACACCGCGTACTACAATTTTTGCTTCGTCTCGGTTGAATGCGATACCTGAGATGATTGCCTGTTCCATATTGTCTCCTTCGTCTATCGTAATTAGGGTGCCGACAGTGTCTTGAAATTCTTGATCAAAGCTACCGTCGGTATTTTCATCAAAGCTAGAAAGTACACGTAAAGGCACACCATACTTACCAGCGAATTCTACTGAACGAATTTGCAAAATCTTGGAGCCAAGACTTGCCATTTCGAGCATTTCCTCAAAAGTGATTTTTTCAAGTTTTTTAGCTTTTGAGGTGACGCGAGGGTCGGTGGTATAGACGCCATCAACATCTGTATAAATTTGACACTCGTCTGCACCCAAAGCAGCTGCAATCGCAACACCTGTCGTATCAGAACCACCGCGGCCTAATGTAGTTGCGTTGCCTTCTTCATCAATACCTTGAAAACCTGCCACAATAACGATATTACCAGCGTCTAGTTGTTCACGTATGTTTTTATCATCAATGCTTTCGATACGTGCTTTATTGTGCGCGTTATCCGTTTTAATCGCTACTTGACGACCAGTCATTGAGCGAGCACCAATACCAAGCTCTTTGATTGCCATGGCTAGGAGTGAGATAGAAACTTGCTCACCTGTCGAGACCATTTGATCGTATTCACGAGGATCAGGCTGAGTGCTAATTTGACGAGCCAGATCGATTAAACGGTTGGTTTCACCGCTCATAGCTGAAACCACAACGACCACTTGATGACCGTTGTCGTGCCAACGTTTGACGCGTTTTGCGACATTTTTGATACGGTCGATACTGCCCATCGACGTACCACCATACTTTTGGACTATTAAAGCCATAAAATTTACCTATTATTCGACAATGGCTGTCTATAAGTTGCTAGCGTTAACCTACAATGAGTCTATTTGTTCCTATGGCTCGAGGTAGATACTAATAACGATAAAGCCGGATGATAAAAACTGCTGTGCTGTCTATTTTTTTGATGGCAGACTGGTTTAAGAGCTGACCGCCATACTTTATACCACACTAGCACGCTGATTTTAAGTCGTAACCGCTATTAGATACATGGCGATTGGTTATAATGGTTATAACCAATCAGATAATCTACTAAAATCTGAGCATATCGCCCATCTTTAGTCAAGTTGTGACTCAATCCACGCTGGTAAATCTTTGATGACTATACCTGTATTATCGGTTTTGGGTGCACCGCCTTGTGCATAATCAGGTTTACCACCGCCTTTACCTCCGAGCTCACTGGCAAGATGACGAACGATGTCACCGGCTTTAATACGAGCAGTGACTGACTTGGCTACACTGGCCGCCAATGCTAGTTGTCCATCTTTATCACCCACTAAGACGATTACGCTGTCTGATAGTTTGGACTTGATGTCATCCATTAAAGGACGAATCGACTTGCCATCAATACCCTCAACAGTACTAATCAATACTGGCGTACCTGCAATCGTCTGCACATTGTCTAATAAGCTCGCCGCTTGAGCACTGGCCATTTTCTGTTGTAGGCGCTCCAGTTGTTTTTCTAAGTCGCGCTGTTTGTCTGCCATGGTCTGTACACGCTGGGCTACTTCAGGACGTTTGACCTTGAGCTGAGATGCTAAAGTGCTCAGCTGCTGATCATTTTGCTGGATATATTTTATCGCACCCATGCCAGTAACGGCTTCAATCCGGCGAATACCTGCGGCAATGCCAGACTCATTGATAATTTTGAAGACACCGATATCACCGGTACGCTGCACATGAAGGCCACCACATAGCTCAATAGAGAAGGGCTGACGCTGTCCGTCAACGATACTGTCTGTGCCCATTGTTAAGACGCGAACGTCATTGCCATATTTTTCACCGAATAGCGCCACTGCACCTTTTTGCATCGCTTCATCGATGGGCATATTCTCGATACAAGCAGGCACGTTAGCTTGTATTTGTTCATTGACTAGGCGTTCTACGCGCATTATTTCAGTACTGCTGACGGGCTTGTCATAAGCAAAGTCAAAACGTAACACATCGCTTGATACCAGCGAGCCTTTTTGTGCAACCTCATCGCCCAACACTAATTTTAATGCTGCATGCAATAGGTGAGTGGAAGAATGGTTTTTGGCACTAGCGGCACGAACATCAGACAGAACTTGAGCATCAGCTGTTTGTTTAGTAGCAACCTCTCCCATAGTGACGACACCATAATGGATAATGGCTTGACCAGATTTTTTGGTATCTTGAACTTCAAAGACACCGGAGGCGGTACGAATTTCGCCCAGCTCGCCAACCTGTCCGCCACCTTCAGCATAAAATGGTGTGCGATCAAGCACAACAACGCCTTCCATACCTTCGTTCAAGTTGTCTACTTGATTGCCGTCTTGATAAAGAGCATCAATGGTCACACCTTCTTCTTCTAATTGCTCATAACCAATAAATTCAGTAGGACTCTCTACTTGAATGACACTGCTGTAATCAACATCGAATTTGCCAGCATCACGCGCGCGATCACGCTGTGCTTGCATATGCTCATCGAACTCAGCCTCATCGATCACAATACCACGCTCGCGCGTGATGTCAGCCGTCAAGTCTAGCGGGAATCCATAAGTATCATAAAGTTTAAACGCCGCTTCACCAGAGAGGGTATCGCCGTCTTGCAGGCCTTCAAGCTCAGCGGCAAGCAAACGTAAACCTTGTGCTAGTGTCTTGGCAAATTGAGTTTCTTCTTTTTGAATCGCGTTTTCGATGACGCTTTGCTTATCCTTTAGCTCAGGATAAGCTTCTCCCATTTCAGCTACGAGTGGCGCGACCATCTTATAGAAGAAATCGCTATCGGCGCCAAGCTTATTACCATGGCGGACAGCTCGGCGAATGACACGGCGTAACACATAACCGCGCCCTTCATTGCTTGGCAGGACACCATCAGCAATCAAAAAGGAAACTGCACGTATGTGATCAGCGATCACTTTAAGCGATGACTGCTGCTCATTTTGGATAACTAAAATATCAGCAGCGGCATCCATCAGATGAACGAATAAATCAATCTCGTAGTTGCCATGGACGTTTTGCATGATGGCGCTAATACGCTCAAGCCCCATGCCAGTATCGACACTAGGCGCAGGCAATGGCAGCATGGTGCCATCTTTTTGACGATTAAACTGCATAAATACGCAGTTCCAAATCTCGATATAGCGGTCGCCGTCTTCTTCAGGGGTACCAGGTAAGCCACCTTCAATCTCAGGACCGTGATCGTAAAAGACCTCAGTACAAGGACCACAAGGACCAGTATCGCCCATCGTCCAGAAGTTATCAGACGCGTAGGGTGCGCCTTTATTATCACCGATACGAATGATACGATCGCTAGGAATACCAATATCTTTATTCCAGATATCAAAGGCTTCATCATCGGTTTCATAAATGGTCACGTACAAGCGATCCTTGTCTATCCCAAGCCATTCATCAGATGTCAAAAACTCCCAAATGTATGCAATGCCTGCTTGCTTGAAGTAATCACCAAATGAGAAGTTACCTAGCATCTCAAAAAACGTATGATGCCGTGCCGTATAGCCAACATTGTCCAGATCATTATGTTTGCCGCCTGCACGTACACATTTTTGTGAAGATACAGCACGTGTATAGTCACGTGGCTCCATGCCCAAAAACGTCTCTTTAAACTGGTTCATACCGGCATTGGTAAATAGCAGTGTGGGATCATTATGCGGGATGAGACTTGATGAAGACACAACGGTATGCTGCTTGCTCACAAAAAAATCTAGAAAAGCTTGACGAATATCGGCTGAGCGAAATGGCTGACTCACA
>NZ_LNUO01000012.1:0-2559 GCF_001462175.1 Psychrobacter sp. ENNN9_III | reverse complement strand
AGTGTCGCGGCAGAGAAAGTTTTCATAATAGCTCCATCAGGCTAAGTGATTGTATTTAAGATAGCAAAAAACCACAAATTAAGATATTGAAAAATATAATATCTATTAAATATTCAATCTGCTTAAACATAGTCGTTCTACTACAAAATAAACATAAGGCGTCGGCTATAAATTTTGTATAGCTTATATCAACCTATGCCTCGTAATCTCTCATTATAAGTGAGACACATATCAAAATAAGTTTGCAGGCTTGGCAAAAGCAAGTATTACGATGCCTGTATAGGCAATCGCAGAGATCAAAATCCCTGTCTTTCTTTGGCCAGGCGTGGCGTGGTTATGAAAGGCTTTTACGCTGGCACTAATGGCGGCGACTAGCAAAATGACTTTGGCAAATACCCACTGTACTGGAGCGTTTGCGCTTATTAGCTGCATCAGCATAATGGCACCTGAGCCGATGACAAGAGCATAGATGATATGCGTGGCTATCTTCACCGCCTTTGGTGCACGGCTATTAGCACTCAACACCAGATAGCTTTGATATAAAAAACAGTCCAATGGTCAGGACAGCCATCAGCATATGTAAATGTTTCATTGAGTATTATCCCTTTAAAGTAATCTAATCATGCAGCGATGCAGGCATCACGTCAATAAAGCGTGCAAGCACATTTAACGGTCACTTTGTTCGTTATGTAATATGGTATCAGTTTCACACTACACCATTAATATGAATCAGATGGTTTAGGTGTTTTGACCAGCACACAACGGGCTATCTGGGCTTTGACCTTGCCATTCTGTTGGCGTATAGGCATGAATAGCCAATGCATGTACCGAGCCGCCTTGAGAAGTGAGTAGGGGCGCGACTAGACCATAAATCAGTTGATGACGAGCAACCAAACGCTTACTCTCAAAAGCATCGCTTACGATGGTAAGTTTAAAGTGGCTTTCTTTGCCATCAAAGTAGCCTGCATGGTTCATTGATTCATTGATCAGCTCAATATACTGCGGTTGTAATGATTGTAGCTCAGCATGTAGCGCATCAGCGGTAGGTGTGGTACTCATAGCAGTCCTTTTTTATGTCGTGTTAGCGTCTATTATGTATTAGCGTCTTTTGGCGATTTATTACTGCTATTATAGCAGACACTACTAATGATACTTTGTCATTCAATAGACGTTACGCTTTTACCGACAGCAGTAAAAAAGCAGAATACAAACTATAGTCTGTACTCTGCTTTATAGCCAATCTAAACTGGCGTGATTAAATTAACGGCGTGATTGTTGGTACAGCGGCATGACTTTAGGCATTAATGATTGTAGCTGGGCAATACGGTTGCTGCTGGTTGGGTGAGTGCTCAAAAACTGCGGTGGCTCGCCTTGGCTGGCGCGTTGCATTTTTTGCCATAAGGTAATCGATGCTTGCGGATTGTAGCCTGCGCGTGCCATTAGCTCAAGGCCAATTTGATCGGCTTCTGCTTCTTGAGTACGGCTGTGCGGACGACTCAAACCTAGGTCACCTGCGACATTTGCTAATTGTGCCTGACCTTGCGATAGACCAAAAATGCTCGCTGCGACACCGATGCCAGTTTGAGTTGCGTACTCACGTGAGAGGCGTTCGCGAGAATGTTCACGAAGAGCGTGAGACATCTCATGACCCATAATCGCAGCAATTTCATCATCCGTCAGGTTTAGGCGATCGATGATGCCTGAATAAAACATAATTTTACCGCCCGGCATAACGAAAGCATTCAATTGATCTGATTTAATGGTATGTACTTCCCATTGCCATTTAGCGGCATCTGGACGATATGTACCAACTTGTCCAATCAAACGGTTAGAGATTTTCTTGAGACGATTAAGTTGTGCCTGATTAGTGTCAAGCAGACCACGCTTGCGAGCTTCTTGCAAATTCTTATTATAACTTTGGGCTGATAATTGCTGTACCTGTTCACTAGAAACCAATAATAACTGTTGACGATCAACGCCAACTGCACCGCTATTGGTTGTGCTAGTACAACCTGTCAGAGTAAGTGCCGATAACGAAGCTGCCATCACCGTAGTAGTAAGCATTTTTCTCATGATAAATATCCTCATTATAAATAGTAAAAAAGTTGAACAAAGACAACATAGTGGATAGACAGATAAGCTGTTATTTAAATTTTCTTATCGCTTGCCAATCTACATACCTAATAAAATTTTACCCGAACTTTTGTTAAACATAAGTATAATAATGTTAATGATAAAAAACAAAGGTAGGAAAAGTAACAAAACAACGTATCCTTGTAAGTAAAATGATTATGTGAGATAGAAATATTGTTTTATTGTCCTGCATTATAAATAAATAATATTGCTTACTAAATTAATAGTTTATGTTGATACTTAGTTTGAATTAAGACCAAATCTAGCGATACTAACAATAAAGTTGAAAAAAGGCATTGACAGTCCCAGAATATTTGCTAAAATAGCCAGCCTATCGAGACGTAGTCGTTATCAATAACACTGCGATTTGATATTTAGCGGGATTAGCTCAGTGGTAGAGCATAACCTTGCCAAGGTTGGGGTCGA
>NZ_LNUO01000119.1:0-8387 GCF_001462175.1 Psychrobacter sp. ENNN9_III | reverse complement strand
CATCTCATCCCATGCCTCTTGAGCTTGCAACTTATTGATGGGCGCAAAATCGACACTATGAATCAGTAAGTCCGCTGAATGAAGATTACCTAACTTGGCTTTTATACCTTCATTAATCAAGCGATAATAGCTTTCGGTACTCTCCCAGCTCATACCACCGATGATGCCCAATGTTTTTTGTAGAGAATCTCGCTGCTGTTGAGTTGCCATGTTGTTGCCTTATTAGTTTGTTGTGAGCTTGTCCATCGTAGCAAAACTGACTGCCTCAAGTAAGACAATTTCAAAAAGTTAAATATTGTCATTAAGATATAGCAAAGCTTATCATTGATAATAATTGTTTTATCAATAGCTCTGCACGCTATATCATAGACGCCAAAAAATTAAGAATAGTGCTTTACTCAACTGTTTACCGAATGACAAAGTCATGCTGATATTATTATTCGAGCGTGACTTTTTTATGTAGGACTAGATAATATTATGGCAAAACTACCTACTATTAAAATACGTACTCGCCGCAAATACTATCGGCTTATGTTTACAGGTCTCATGGCACTGATGATGTCGCTCATTATTTCGACTGCGTTGATACTGGTCAAATCTGGATACAGTGATCACTTCTTCGCTGATTTACTGAGCTCGTGGGGACTGGCGTTTGTATTCGCTTGGCCAAGTGCGTATGTCTGCGCGTATCTGGTGCAGGAACATATACTCAGTCGGATTGAGTTTTATTGAGTAGTCTCAACCTTATTTTTTAAACAAGCTACCCTATGATTGATCGTTCCCTCCAATACTGGCTCGATCTGCGCGCATTCTGCGTCAGCGAGCGGACAACGAGTGCGAAATACACAGCCAGATGGCGGATGAATAGGACTGGGCAAGTCACCTTCTAACAGCTGAATGGTTTTGTTACGCTCAGCGACAGGATCAGGCAGCGGCACCGCTGACATCAGCGCTTGGGTATAAGGATGGGTTGGGTTGCCATAGACGGCTTTGTCCACGCCAAGCTCAACCGCGTGACCCAAATACATGACTAGCACTCGATCAGCAATATGCTTGACCACTGATAGATCATGAGCAATAAAAATCAGCGCCAGCCCCATCTCTTCTTGAATATCTTGCAATAAGTTAATCACCTGCGCTTGAATAGAGACATCAAGGGCGGAGACAGGTTCATCGCAGATGATGATTTTGGGCTTTAATATCAGTGCACGCGCGATACCAATACGCTGACACTGACCACCTGAGAACTCGTGCGGATAGCGGTTGATTTGATTGGAGAGTAGGCCCACCTTTTTCATAATGGCGCGTACTTCGTCTTGCACTTCCGCCTTCTTCATTTTAGGGTAATAAGTACGTAATGGCTCAGCGATGATATCGCCAACGGTCATACGCGGATTTAAAGAAGCCAGCGGGTCTTGGAAGATCATCTGAATGTCTTTGCGCTTTATTCTCATGGTCTTTTTGGAGGCGCCCACGATCTCAGCATCATTAAATTTAATGCTACCCGAATTGGCACGTACCAGTCCGATGATCGTTCGAGCAAGTGTGGATTTACCGCAGCCTGACTCCCCAACCACGCCTAAGGTCTCGCCGGCAAACAGCTCAAACGATACGCCATCAACTGCTTTTAAGGTATCGGGCTTTTGCCAAAAGTACGAGCCTTTGCGCTTGATAGCAAAGCTTGTGCGCACATCTTGCACTTGTAATAGCGGGGTTTGGTTCAGCGTTGGATCAGGCGCTTGACTGGTCGTGTTAATGGTCTCTATATTCGCTGTGGTCATGCCTAACCCTCCAAATTCAATAGATTGGTATTGCTCTTTGCTGACGTATCCACTTGCATCTCAGGCTGCCAATAACAGGCGCGCTGACGCTCATGCGGTAAGAACTCAAGCGGCGGTGGCACATCGCGACAGATATCCATCGCGTGCGGACAACGCTCATGAAACGGACAGCCAGTCGGCAAGTTTAGCAAGTTCGGCGGACTGCCTGGAATAGTCGCAAGCTTACCACCTTTATCGTCAAGACGCGGAATGGCTTTGAGCAGCCCAATCGTATACGGATGCGTCGGCGTATAAAATATCTCCTCGGTCTCGCCATACGCCATGGTGCGCCCTGCATACATGACCAATACCCGATCGCAGATGCCGGCGACCACGCCCAAATCATGAGTAATCATCACAATGGTCGTACCAAAATCACGTTTTAGCTCATTGAGCAATACCATAATCTGCGCTTGTACAGTGACATCAAGCGCTGTCGTTGGCTCATCAGCGATCAAGAGTTTAGGGCGGCATAAGAGCGCCATAGCGATCATCACGCGCTGACGCATACCACCTGAGAACTCATGTGGATACATACCGATACGTTTTTTGGCCTCGGGGATTTTGACCGCGTCGAGCATTTTTATCGATTCAGCCCAAGCTGCCTTTTTACTCATGCCTTTATGTAAAATTAAAACCTCGGCAAGCTGATCACCTATTTTCATATAAGGATTTAGGGAGGTCATCGGATCTTGAAAGATCATCGCGACTTGCTCGGCGCGGATTTTATTCAATGCCTTTTGCGGTAGTCCTAGCAACTCCTGACCTTCAAATCGTACCGAACCCTGAGTGCGGCCATTTTTAGCCAACAGCCCCATAATGGCAAAGGCGGTTTGCGATTTACCAGAGCCGGATTCACCAACGATGCCTAAAGTCTCGCCTTCATTGAGGTTAAAATTTAGACCATTTACCGCAGTCACCAGACCATCTTCTGTCGTAAACTGTACGGATAAATCTTTGACTGTCAGTAAGCTGTTTTTCTCAGAGCGGCTATCTACAGGCACGTCCCTACTGTCATCACGAATGGTCGAATCTATTTTTTGAGGAGGACTGTTTTTAGTATCACTTTTCGCATGGTTTTGAGCGGCGGTATTGATATCTTGAGTTGTCATAGTGTCGACCTCCTAGCGATCTTTGGGATCAAACGCATCACGCAGACCATCGCCGATAAAGTTAAAGCAAAATAGAGTAATGACCAAAAATGCAGACGGAATCAAAATCTGCCATGGTGCTACCTGCATGGTCTGCGAGCCTTCTTGTAGCAGTGCGCCCCAGCTGGTCATCGGCTCTTGTACACCCAGTCCTAAGAAACTTAAGAACGACTCAAATAAAATCATCGTCGGTACCAGTAAGGAAGCATAAACCACCACCACGCCGAGCACATTTGGCACGATATGACGAAGGATAATGTTGAAACCTGACACCCCGCCGACGTGCGCCGCCTCGATAAACTCTTTACTTTTAAGACTCAGCGTCTGACCACGCACAATACGCGCCACATCAAGCCAAGAAACCAAGCCTATAGCGACGAAAATTAAAATAAGATTACGACCAAATATAGTCACTAGCAAAATCACAAAGAACATAAATGGAAAGGCGCTTAAAATCTCCAAAAAGCGCATCATGATCATATCGACTTTACCACCAAGATAGCCCGATGTTGCGCCATACACGGTACCAACCAATACCGCCACTGTTGCGCCTGCGATACCGACTAATAAAGATATTCGTCCGCCCATTGCGGTACGTACGAGCAAGTCACGACCGAGCGAGTCGGTACCAAAATAATGCTGGTTCTCAATCGATGGCGCCGCTTGCATAAAGCTCCAATCGGTCTCAGCATATCCATAAGGCGCTAGCATCGGTACAAATAACACAAAAGCACCGACCAGCAATAAAATAAAAAAGCTGGCCACTGCGGCTTTGTTTTGATAAAAGCGTCGCCACGCATCTTGCCAAAGGCTACGGCCTTTAATCTCTTTGGTAGGCAAATCAGCCATGCCAGTAGGTTGGTCTGCGATAAGGCTCATAGTCGTCCTTTTAATAATCTGTCATTTAAAGTGTTAAGCGGCAGTGCGCTCTAGATAATGGCTCGCTTTTGATCACAATCAATACTGAACTTTGGGATCAATAACGGCGTATAAAATATCGACAATAGCGTTAAAAGCAATGGTCAATACGCCAACCAAAATGGTCAGACTCAGCACCACACCATAATCGCGATTAAGCGCTCCATTGACAAATAACTGACCAATACCCGGTAGACCAAAGATGGTTTCGATAACAATAGAGCCTGTGATAATACCCACAAAAGCAGGGCCTAGATAAGAAATAACAGGTAGTGACGCTGGACGCAAAGCATGCTTTAACACAATCTGACGCATCGGTAACCCTTTAGATTTTGCGGTGCGTATATATTGGCTGTTCATCACCTCGATCATTGAGCCGCGCATAATCCGCGCGATACTTGCGACATAAGCCAGCGCTAACGCAGTCACGGGCAAGATAAGGTTTTGTAGCGCCCCATCATTCCAGCCGCCTGCCGGTAACCACTGCAAAATGATGGCAAAAATAAGCACGAGTAGCGGCGCTTTGACAAAGCTTGGAATCACAACGCCGGTCATCGCAAAAGCCATGAGTACGTAATCAAGCCATGAGTTTTGCTTGAGTGCAGCGATAATACCAAGTGCCAAACCCAGTACCACCGCTACTACAAAGGCATAAAACCCAAGCTCTAACGAGACGGGTAGAGACTGGGATAACAGCTCATTGACCGTATAGTCTTTGTACTTAAAAGACGGCCCAAAGTCGCCTACTGCCAACTGCTTTAAGTAGTTGACATATTGTAGCCACATTGGGTCGTTAAGATTATATTTGGCTTCAATATTTGCCAATACCGCAGGTGATAAGTTGCGCTCTGTTGTAAAAGGACTACCAGGCGCTAGGCGCATCATAAAAAAGGACACGGTAATCAAAACGAACATGGTCGGAATGGCTTCTAAGATACGCCGAAAGATGAGCTTTAGCATAGAACCTCTTTATAGAACCTTTGTATAAAGGTTCCTATCTCTAAAATTTTTCTTGAAATAATGACCTTCAAGATTTATAAGTCCAAACAGACAAGCGCTATAAATCAGAACAAATCTTTTTTATAGCGCTCACTCATAAAGGTGATTTAATGACTAGTGTTTGGCAATAGAGATATTTTTGCCCTGCCAATTGCCCAAAGGATCATTCTCCGAAAATCCGATAACATAAGGCTTAACCATTCGCGGACTGACGTAGTGATAGATGTTTAACAGCCCCATATCGTCATCCAACTGAGCCTCTGCTTGCTGATACAAATCTGCACGCTGCGCATCGGTGACCCCAGGTTTTAGGGTTTGCGCCATCAGGCTGTCAAATTTGAGGCTATTGTATTTACCGTAGTTGCCGCTATTGTCAGATTTTGTGATATTTAAAAAGGCTGAAGGCTCATTGTAATCCGCACACCAGCCAGCACGCGCAATTTCATAATTGCCGTTACGGCGCGTATCGAGGTAGGTTTTCCATTCTTTATTGACTAAATTAACATCGACAAACCCAAGTGCTTGCTTCCACAATGAAGTGGCAGCAACCGCGACCTTTTTATGATTGTCATTGGTATTGTAGAGTAGCTCAAAGCTAAGCGGATTATTCTCATCATACCCTGCTTCATTGAGTAGTTTTTTGGCCTCAGCGATACGCTTGTCTTGATCCCAACTAGACCACTCTGGCGTGTTTGCCACATCACCATTGGTCACAGTAGGCGTCAGCTGATAAGCGGCCGTTTGGCCTTGACCGATTACTTTATCAACGATAGTGTCACGATCTAAGGCTAGCGCCAAAGCGCGGCGTACTTTAGGATCATCAAAAGGCGGTTTTACGGTATTAAATTCATAATAGTAAGTACAAAGGTAAGGCGATACTCTCAGCTCTTTTCCATAATCTGCCTGCAAAGAGTTAAACTGCTCGGTTGGAATCTCGTTATAGGTTACATCAACCTCACCTGCCTGATAGCGCGATACATCAGTCACGCTAGAGGGAATCGGTAACATGGTAATCGTATCAAGCGTAGTATTGGCATCATCGTAATACTTAGAATTACGCGACAGCACCAGCTCGTCATTGATCTGCCATTTACTGACTGTATAAGGACCATTAACTACGATATTCGTAGGGTCTGTCCACTTATCGCCAAATTCTTCGACAGTCTTTTGATGTACTGGTTTGACTGAGTTATGAATCAGCATATCGGGGAAGTACGGTACTGGTTCTGTTAGTGTCACTTGTAGCGTCTTATCGTCGATGGCTTCTACACCTAGCGTTTCAATACCAGCAGCGCCCGCGACGATTTGATCAGCGCCTTTCACTTTGGCATCAACCAAATAGCTTGAATAAGGGGACGCTGTATTTGGATCGACCAAACGACGCATACTATAAGCGAAATCCTCTGCGGTAACTGGATCACCATTTGACCAGTTGGCGTCACGCAGTTTAAACGTCCATACCTTATTATCGTCGCTCTCCCAGCTGGTTGCCATTGCTGGGATAGTTTTGCCATCAGCATCGGTATTGGTCAGGCCCTCAAATATTTGACGACCAATATTAGATTCGGGTACGCCCGATACTTTATGCGGATCTAGCGACTCAGGTTCGGTGCCATTATTAATGGTCAGCTCTTGCGTTTCAGCCAAGACATTAGGGTCAATGTCAGCCGCAGCATCTGCATTGCTGTTGTTGGCAGTATTGTCGCTACAGCCCGTCATAAACATAGCAAGTACAAGAGAAGTGGGTAAAAATACGGTAGTACGCAGGGAGGTCGGGTTGAAAGTCATATGATATCCTATCGGGCAGATGGCAAGCAGCTTGCCCAATCTTTTAGTAAATCCATTTAAGTTTAGTATCTATTATTTATGTCATTAAAGGTCATATTTAGACCTTTTACCTTGTAATTACAACGCTTCAACCAAGCCATTTCAAGTCTAAATGAACAGTTACTATTACCTATTGATAACACAAATTATAAAACTATTGGTAACATTAATAATAAAAAAAGTTATGAATGTCAACAGCTTTTAAGACTTTGGAGAGAATATGAGGTAGGAAGAGTCTCTTAAGACGATGATGCTATTAGGTCAAAATGATAAAAAATCCTGTCAATTTATGAGTTTTTGCACAAACTTTATCGCTTTTATCGCTTAAAACCGACCTTTCATAAAAAGACTACTCTTCTGTTATGAATTGTAGTCAAAATTTTTCAATAGCCTATAATGCTCAGCAGGGTATTATTTGACTGTTTGGTCTGAATCTTAATAGAAGTGACGTTACCTTGTGATTGTAAATCGATGACAACGTTCATTAACCAAACTGGTGTTGCGATAGACACGCACGACTTGCTACTGTGGCTGGTAGTTTTTCACCAATCAAAAAACAAAAAAGGATTTATTATGCGTAGCGCAACTTATGACAATTTTGGCAAACCGACTGAAGTGCTTAGCTTAGGTGATAGCCCTATTCCAGAACCAAAAGCAAATGAAGTGCGAGTCAAAACCATACTCGCCTCCATTCATAACCATGATCTATTAACCATTCGCGGTAAATACGGCTTTAAACCAGAACTGCCAGCGATCGGTGGTTCTGAGGCCTTGGGGATCATCGATGCCGTTGGCAGTGACGTCAAAGACTTAAAAGTCGGTCAACGTATTGCAGCAGCAAGCGTCCAAGCGACATGGGCTGAATACTTTACCGCGCCTGCTAGCATGATATTTCCTGTACCGGACAGCTTGGATGACGAGTTGGCTGCACAATTAATCGCCATGCCGCTTAGTGCCTTGATGCTGCTTGAATTCTTAGAAGTAGAGAGCGGTCAATGGGTTATTCATAATGCTGCCAATGGCGCAGTCGGTAAATCGCTTGCGATGTTGGCTGCAGCGCGCGGGGTGAATACAATCAACGTCGTACGTAGTAGCGATGCGTTAGAAGAGTTAGAAGCCCTCGGTATCAAAAACAATATCAATAACTCAGACGAAGACTGGAAAGATCAAGTCCGTCACATTATAGGCGATGACAGCATCAGCGCCGCAGTAGACTCGGTCGGCGGTGAGGCCAGTGGTGATTTACTGTCATTGCTAGGTCACTATGGTACGTTTGCTGTCTTTGGCGCAATGTCAGGCAAGCCAATGGCGCTCAATCCTACTGATATGATATTTAAGCAAGCAACGTTAAAAGGCTTTTGGGGCAGCAAAATCAGCCAAGAAATGAGTGTCGAAAATAAGCAGCGTTTGGTTGATGAGCTGATCGAGCGCGCCGTTGATGGCAAGTTAAAGCTGCCCGTTGAAGCAACTTTTGATCTGGCGGATATCATCAAAGCAGTCGATGGTAAATTGCAGTCTGAAAAAACAGGCAAAGTGCTTTTGAAGCCTTAGTTTTTAGTCAATACTAAGACTATCAATAATGGCAGTGTTCTTCTTAGAATGCTGCCATTTTTTTTATGCTTTTGTGTTTTTATTTAATAATAGTAACCCATTCATCGAATTTACAATGATA
>NZ_LNUO01000118.1:0-7206 GCF_001462175.1 Psychrobacter sp. ENNN9_III | reverse complement strand
AAGACTTCCCTCGGATTAACTTTAATCCGCTTCTTCATTTTCGCAATTCTCTTTTCGTGATCTGCTTTAATTTCAGCGATGCGTTCAGGACGACTAAGCTCTTCTAACGACTCACGCTCAGACCAAGTAAAGGGCGTTTGATTTGCCAACGCTTCCTTCTCATAAGCCATAGCTTCTTTAAAAGCCTTAGGATGACGCTCTAGTAGTCCCACCCACTCTATCTTACGTTGGAAGAAGCAAAAGGTGCAGCCACTACGTGTACGCCACTCATAATACGATGGTAGACCTACTCCAGAGTTTTCTAGTATATCCATCACCCCAGGCTTATCTATACCGTCCTCTCTGAATGGTAATTTTATGACCAGCTTTTCGTCACTAGAGTCATAACCAGTACGGTATGGTTCATCTGAACGAATAGCAACATATGAGTATACTTCATAACCATCATCTAAAAATTCCTGCACCCAGTCTTGAAACGGTTTTAGTTTCATTTTAATGGTACACCAGCGAGCCTGCGGTGAAGGCAAGTAATCGTTATGTTGAGTCAACCAAAAATCAAAATCCCTATCAGGGTTGATATGTTGTACAGGTTTACCTAAGTATCCTTCTAAGTAAGAGAGATACTCATACACTTCATCAAGCTCTTTGCCAGTATCGGTAAAAAAATATTCGATGTCTAATTCTGGGTAGTTATCGCGCATATAAATAGCTAATGCCGCACTATCTTTACCACCTGAAATACCTAATACATGCTTAATTTTTGGCATCTAAGACTCTTCCTTTTCACTGTGTTCTTCATCATGTAGAGCTTCTAAAAGCTTAGCAATCACAGCAACTCTATCATTTAGATCAAGCTTGCCATACTTTGTGGCTTTATTGATTTGATCTACTTGATCATTGATAATCTTTACATTTTTTGAAGTGATATGAGCTTCTTTTACTAAGCTAGTCGTTGCATTAAGTGACTTAGTGATGACTCCTACTTTTTGTCTATCTGGGCTAGCATTTACATCAGCATTAACCTCTGCTTCTAAAAACTGAAACCCATAAGTTGCTATACGCTGCTTAGCTTTAATGATGTCTTGATCAATCCATTTCTTAGAAGGTTTATTACCTGCTAATAAACTGATCAAACTTTCAGCGTCGTTCATTGAGCCATCATACTTAACCAGTCTAGCTATAAACGCGTCTAATAAATAATCGCCTGACTTACCAAAGAGTGCTTCAGAACGTTTATTAATTTCAGAATAAGGGTTAATACTATCTTCTTTCACTTTAAGATAATTCTGTAATCCCATGTTTATTTCAGACACGAGGTCTGGATAAACCTTATCTAACTCTCGTAATCCTTTAATAATTTTTTCAACCTTAGCATCATCGCTATCTGCTGCATTAAAAAACTTCGGCAAGTCATCAAAGAGTAACTGGTTAGGATCATTTGCTTTTTTCAAGATATCACGCAGCTGCTTAGTTTTAGGTGATAAATTATTAGTACGCTGAATCCATGGATGCAAACTATAGAAAATACTAACTAATGCTTGAGCAATTGGTAATGGTTCATCCTCAATCTTGGTATTCAGACGAACGCCGAACTCTTCTTCTAATCTGTCTCTTAAAACATGAATCCATGATTGGACACCCTCTAAGAAAGATACTTCTCTTACACCTACATCAGCAGGAACTTTAATCAGATACTCAGCCAATAAATATTGAACCGAAGGCTTGTATTCACCATTAATATAATTAGCTAGGTCACTGTGACGCGACAATATATAAGCAATATATAGAATCTCATGTAATCCTGCTTTCACGCCGTAAGGAGGCGCCTGCCAAGCTTCATAGATCTCCTTAGCAGTAACTAGATCTCCTTTAGCCTCAGCAATGATATCATCGGCACATTTCCAGATAGCCTTTAACTGTATATCATCAGGCTGAGAGAAATAATAGTTGCCATCACTATCCGCTTTGTGCAAACCATTTTTGACAATAATTGACTCATATACACCTTTTTCAGGTGGAAACTTATCGATTCCTAAGCTTTCCTCTTCACTACGTTCAATCATACGTTTCAGCAGTTCACGAATAGCACCTTTCGCGCTAGGTGACGGTTTATTGCGATTGACCAGCTCATTATTACAAATGAAATTTTGAGTAACTTGTTTATCGGCGATGGTTGATGCAAGTGCTGAAAGTTTGAATCGATTTAATTGCGTTTCAGGGCTTGCTAAATGTTTGCTATACCACTTCGATGCGTTTAAACTTTTATCAAGCAAATTACCTAAGGCATCTTTAATCTCAACCAAACGCCCTTCAGTCTCTTGACGTGCAATCTTATCGTTCAGTAACCTCTCTTCATTTCTCAAAATATTGCTCAAAGCAATCTTATCTTTTAACATGTCAATGATAGTCGTATGACTATCTAAGACTGCAACCACCAAATTATTAAAGTCATCAGTATTGTCTATTTCTTTACAAACCTCTGTCGCCAACAGTACTTCTTCATCATCTTTAGGTATAAGTAAACAGAAGTATCCGACTAATGAGGAGTTGATACTACCTTGCAGAGCTAAAAGTGTTTCTTCTAATTCATCAGTAACGGGAAGCAGCTTAACTTCCATCCAACGCAGGCTACCAGTAATTTGATAATGTTTTTTTGCAACGATAGGCTCAAACTGTTCTAACTGCTCAAATGGTAATGAATCAAGGTCCTGAAGCTGCTCTCTAACCGCATCATTTAGGTTAAAGTCGCTGCCTTCACTTAGCACGTAGGATTGTTTAAATTTACTGTAAAATATAATTGAAGCCGACTCTAAGGATTTTATAATTTTACTTAGCTGATCTTCACTTATATCTAGTAGTATCTTTAATAGCTCAGAACTCGCATGCACTCCTGTACCATCAGCGAAAATACTAATTAAAGCGACTATTTTAATCAGATTAACTTTAACTTCCTCGTCAAGCCCTTCATAACGGTTAACTGCGGTTTGAGACAGTAGCCATTGTTTGCTGTACTCAGAAGCAGTAATAGCACTATTTAAATTACTATCTAGATAATCCCAAAACTGATGCGGCTTAAATAAAGCAACTTTATCTTTATCCAGTGTAGTATTTTTTAAATAATAGCCAAAACCATTTGATTCAGAAGACATTAAGAACGAGAAAATGCTACGCTGATTTTGTCCAAAGTTTTTTTGAGATAACTTACATAGCAAAATCGCAACAAGCGGATGTAAAGGAAATACACCACTTAGCAACTCAGTTAAACTTTCTGAGTTGATTTGACGATAGTTAGCAATATTGGCAACTAAAGATCGAATTTGGTCAAGGAAATCATCATCATTTTTTTGCTTTTCTAACTGTTTATTCGTTATATTAATAACTTGACCAATGAGATAAATTTGCTCTTCAATTGATAATGTAATAGCAAAATCGATAAACCTACCTTGAATCTTCATCCATTCATTATGAGTTTTAGCAGTCGCTTGACGCGCATAAGCTGTAAAAGATTGGTGCAACATACCAACTAAAAGTATTCTTCCATTAGTCCTATTTACAAATTCAGCAAGCTGCTGTAGAAAATATTCTTCCATTAGTCCTATTTACAAATTCAGCAAGCTGCTGTAGAAAATAGATATCATCTGGACGATGGCTTTTAGCTGCACCATCAAATACCTTTCCTAGCTCATAATAAAAAATGATTAGCCTTTGTTTCTCAAATACCTTTCCTAGCTCATCAATAAAAATGATTAGCCTTTGTTTCTCAATTATATAGCCCTCTAATGTCTCTAGAATTTCTTGCGCACTAGCATTTGCAGGCAGTTCTAGCGCATCTCTAAATATTTGCTCTGGCGCGATTGTCTGACCTGTCAAATTAAGTGTTTTCTGTCAAATTAAGTGTTTTCCATTGTTGGTCTTTAGAGTTGAAATGTTTCACAATGACAGATTTATTTTTTTTACTTAACTTAGAAGATGCGATCTTGACGATCTCTTTATCGTCACTTACTAAGGCCTGCAAAAATAGGGCTAAGCTAGACTTACCTGATCCGAAAGGACCTGTCCAAGTAAATGCTGTCTGTCCACCTTCTATATGACTAATCATATTTACTAAGATTTGTTCATAAGAAGCGGCACAGTAAAAGTTACTGATAGAATCTTTATGATTGCTATCAGCATAGATATTAATAGAGCGTTGAAAATATTGATTCCGCTCGATATGATTAACGAGATAATTATCTATATTAGGGCTAGTATTCATGAATATTCATAACTCTGTAATTAATTTATTGAAAATACGTTTATAAAGTTTCTTTAAATCAATATTAATGACTATAGTCTTCATCTCTCATATGTTCTACGCATTGATCAAAAATAGCGTTGAGACTACTACCATTTGTTATTTGGAATTGGCGTATACCAGCAGATTGAGTCCAAGTAAGAGAATAATCAGAGTCTTGTAATTGCTCTGCATAATCTATAATCGCATCTTCGTCTAGCATGAATACTCGGCCTGGTGAACATTCATCGTAGGTACACATCTCTATAGACAAAGTATCAGCTGCTTCATTATGAATTCGCCAACAGTTTATCAACGCATATACAAATACATTTAGAGTCAAAGAGTTCTTCTCACCTCGTAATGCTCTAATATTTTGTCTATTAACACGATTTAACAGTCCAAGCTCTACTAGCGGACCTTCTAATACGTTTTCAAAGTCATCGTTTGCTTTACGAGTTTTAGTTGTGTAGTTTTGAATTAAGCATTCAATATCTTTTTTTATTGTTGAATCTGAAGGAGCAGACAAACCGTGATCCTTGAAAAACTCTTTCAATAATCGAGCAAATTCTTCTCTACCTAACTCTGGTTTCGTATTGATATTAAATAGCCAATAGTAAGTGACTAAACTAGGATTCGTGACAAGGCATAAGTGCAATAACCAGATAGTGGAAGGCGATTCCAAATAAGGATCTAGACCATCATCATCAAAAAAAACTTTAGAGTTATAGAAAGAGTTAAGCTGTCTTGTAATATCTAAATTATCATTATCGAAAAGTTCGCCTGCCTCCGTATGACCTTCTGTATTATAATAAGTGTTATTATCTCTTCTAATCATGCCTGTGTTTGTTGACCAGAATCGCATAGCATTCAACATATTTTTTCCGACACCAAAATCAGCAATCGCAGTATCTTGTAGAAAAACATTATCGAATTTCTCAGACTTCCGCTGTATTTCGATTTGATCATGCACTTTTTTTAGCCAGCCATATCTCAATGGAAAAGTATCATGACCTGAAAGGGTTAGTTTTATATTATTTGTTAAAGATGCAAAATAACGCATAAATATCAATCAATCCATATTATTGCTAATAAATTTTTATAGTTGTATATGTCATTGGAACAACTCTCCAATGCAAGAGTATATCATGTTACTATTTCCATGTAATTACATTATATTCTTTTAGTTCTAAAAATTATCTATGGTAATAAAGCTATGAAAAACATATACTTAGATTATAATTCACATACTCCTTGTGATATTTTGGTCATAGATGCAATGAACAATGTTTGGTCTCAGCCTGGAAACCCTCATTCAGCTGGACACTATTTTGGCTGGGTTAAACAAAGCATAGTAAACGATAGCCTAAAAGCATTCGCTAATATGTATGACTGCTTTGAAGAAGACTTGCTATTTACTTCAGGGGCCACTGAAGCGAATAACTTAGCTATTTATTCAGGCATCCTTATTGCCAAAAAAATGAACCCACAAGCAAAAACAATTCTAACCAGTCACTTGGAGCATAAATCTGTCTTAAACCCATTAGAGATAGCTGCTAATAAATATGGTCTCAAACTGATTTATATTGACATCACATCAGAAGGTTTTATCGATTTAAAGGATATGCAAAGCAAACTTGAGCAGCACAAAGTGCTATGGGTTTCTTGCACGATGACCAATGGCGTTATAGGAACAAACCAACCTATCTATGAAGTTGCTGATCTGTGTCAGCGCTATGATGCAATGTTGCACGTAGATGCTTCACAAGCAGGTTACCTTAATATCGCTTGCCACGACTTGGAAGTAGACTTTCTAACACTATCAGCTCATAAAATATATGGCCCATCAGGTATTGGGCTATTGTATTCAAAGCACTTACAACACTCTGAATTTATGCCTATGATTTCTGGTGGTGGCCAACAAGATGGCTTACGCGCTGGTACATTGCCTGTGCCACTAATTGTCGGATTTGCTAAAGCAGCTAAACTATTAGATGAGAATAGAAAGTCCGAACTTTTACTATTAAAAGAGTTGAGAGACGCTATATTAAATGGATTGCGTAAATCCTTTACAGTTAGAGTATTTGGCGATTTAAATGACCGACACCCTGGTAGTTTATATTTAGCAATCGAAAATATTGATAGCGTACAATTATTGAACAACGTACAGCCACATGTTGCTTTTTCACTTGGATCTGCTTGTGATGGATTAGATCGTGAATACTCGCCTGTTATGAAAGCGATGGGTATTTCAAAAGAAGTTGCTGAATGCACATTTAGAATTTGTGTAGGGAGAATGACTACCGTTGAAGAGGTAAATTTAGTTGTAGAGATGATTACAAATGCGGTTAAATCAATTGGTACAATTCCGTAATGCCTCAATTGCTAAGGCTACACTGAGAGAGTTTAAGCGAATTAATAATTCGAATATTGAGTTATTGACTGCGGTTCATGTGTATCAAAGTTTAATGACTAAAAAATTTTCATTTATTTGTATGGAACAAGTCATGAATAGTCCAAATAACACCTTGCCAGCCATAGAACCATGCAATCATATCCCACAACTATTAAGCATTAAGGATGTTGGTAACTGCACTGGTCTTAGTCGCTCTACGATCTATGAGATAACTAACGAGAAGTCTTTTCGCTATGACCCAACCTTCCCTAAAAAGGTACAACTTACGCAAATAAGGGTAGCATGGGTAGCAAGTGAGATTGCAGAATGGATTAATACTAAGATCAGTGAACGATAAGTATATTTTAATTGACATGTCCTAACTCTAAGAAGAGGATAACTGGCTATTTTTCGTTGTTATACTATTCGACTAAATTCTAATGACTCGATCACAACTCTGATGAAAAAAGCTATCCTATAGTTAGTAGTCGTATCAAACGATAAAGGTTTTTTTGATCTTCAATACATTGGTGCTGGT